>DASYSS010000020.1 GCA_036003045.1 Gemmatimonadaceae bacterium | reverse complement strand
ACGTAGATTCTCCAGTCGGCGTTTCGCGACGTCTTGCTGTGCGGCGCACCGGGCAAGAGAGGAACCGGCTCATGCGCGCGCTGGCGCACCAGCTTCTTCAAGTTCTCCGTCTTGTCCTTGGCACCGACCTGATCGAGCACGTAGCCAAGACGTTGAAGCCAGGGGACGGGGGCCGTCTCCGCAGCGAGAGCGAGCTTCTTGGCGTCGATCCGCTCCGCGAGTTCAGCCAGCACCGTCGCTACCTGACTTAGGCCGCCGGCGTGGCGTTGATAGCCGATGAGATCAATCGCCGTGGCTTCAGGCGTCGAGACAGCGATGGAGCCGCGCGGCGTGTTGAGGTGCTGCACAGGCACGCCAGAGACACCTTTCCTTACAATGAATTCGATGCGGACGGCGCCGCAGGCGATCCGCCGTCTCGGTTTTTCGACGAATACCTGAAACTCCATCGGACGCTGATGCGCGGCGCCATGGTATTGCGCCGCCGTCAGAAGCCCCGCGTAGTAGGGGAGCTTGAGACGCTTCATCAGATCGGGAATGAACTGATCCGCCGGCAAACACCCGAGGGATCGATATTCAGGCGGAACGATGAGGTAAAAGCCGCGCGCCGGCGAAACGATGCGTTTTTGACGCGCGAGGCGGCCCAGCGCTACCTTTAGGGCAGGCCTAGAAATTTCGAGTTCTTTAATAGCGTCAGCCGTGCTGAAGCTGTATCGGCTGCTGGACGCCAGGCTGTCCAGGAAGTCGCGAGTATTTGGGCGTTCTTTTACCGGTTTCATTCGCCCAAGGTAACAGTTTTCGTTACCTTACGCAAACGATTCAGGTAGAAATGGCTCGCGAGGGCCGAAAGAGCAAAACTTACACATTCTCTTACACACTTTCACAGTCGGCCGCCGTAACACGAGTCACAGCAACACGTTACAAATACACCAAAAGCACTTAAAATCCCTTTCCCGCAAGGGAGTCCCAGTTCGAGTCTGGGTCCTGGCATCAACCGACGGACGCGACCAGCGCGCGTCTCAGGTCTCGGACGGCACACGCCGTGCCGATGGAGGTGCGTCGCCTACTCGATCGGGATTCCCGATCCAGCCTCATCGACGCCGCATGAGCAAGGCCGTCTCTCGATCGCTGCACGTTGCGTTGTCCGTCGCGATCATCGGCGGGCTGGTCCTGTTCGCGCGCAAGGTGAATTGGTCGGAGACGTGGGACCACATCACGCAGGCGAATCGCGCGACCCTGGTCGCCGCGGCCGTCGTCAATCTGCTCTCGCTCGTGGTCAAGAGCCTGCGATGGTGGGTCTTTTTGCGGCCGGCCGGCGCGCCGTCGCTCTGGCTGGCCGTGCGGGCGACGTTCGCGGGCGCGGGGCTCAACAACATCCTCGTCGCCAACGGCGGCGAGGCCGCGCGTGTCGTGTTCGTCGCGCGGTCGGCGCACGTCCCCAGCGCTCGGGTTCTCGCATCGCTGGCGCTCGAGCGCCTGTTCGAGCTGATCGGCTACGTCGTGATGTTCGTACTGGTCGTGTCGTTTCTCGAGTTGCCTCCGGGGTTGAAGTACGCGCGTCCGGTCGCCTGGGTCGCGCTCGTGATTGCGGTGATCCTCATGGTGTACCTCGTCCGGCGCCCGCATCTCGACGAGATCCGGATGCCGGAGACGAACGCGCACGGATGGGGCGGCCGTCTCCGTGAATACCTCCGGCACTTCGGTGCCGCCGTCGGGGGCATCTCGACGACCCCGCGGTTCATCGCCGCGCTGGGTCTGTCGCTTGCCAATGTCGGGATGCAGGTGTGGACGTACGCGCTCACCGCGCGCGCCGCGGACTTCCACCTGTCACTCGTCGGCACCGTCGCCGCGCTGCTTGCCGTCAACCTCGGCTTCGCGATTCGGGCGACACCCGGCAACGTCGGCGTGTTCCAGGCACTCTACGCGCTCGTGGCGACCGCCTTCGGCATGGACCGCAACCAGGCGCTCGCCGTGGCCTTTCTCATCCAGACGCAGCAGATCATTCCGGTGACGCTGCTCGGCGTCGCGCTCGCTCCCGAGTTCATCTTCAGGCGGCGCGGCAGACGCGCCTCCGATTCCGGACTCGACCTGCGCTCGCGCGCGGAAGATCTCGCCTAGCCCGCAACGAGACGAGCCGTCGTTCCCCTTGACGGTCGAAGGAAGCGGGCTCATACTACTTCCTTCGAGCGTCGAGGGGAGTGGCCATGGCATCGAAAGACAAGGACGCGCTGCTGCAGGGTACACTCGACCTGCTGGTGCTGAAAGCGTTGCAGCTCGGCCCGATGCACGGGTGGGGCATCACGGAGCGCCTCGCGCGCGGATCGAAGGACGTGCTGCGCATCGGCGAAGGGTCGCTGTATCCGGCACTCTACCGGCTCGAACGGCAGGGCGTCATCGCGTCGAAGTGGGATACGACGGAAAACAACCGGCGTGCCCGCTACTACGCGCTCACGAACACGGGCCGCGCCCGCCTGGCCGACGAGCGGCAAGCGTGGCGCCGCATGTCGCGCGCCGTGGAGCTCGTCCTTGCGATGGAGAGCGCGGGCGAATGAGCGGCGCCAACAACATTCTCCGCCGAATGCGAGATCGTGTCCGGCTGTTCCTCGGCTTTCGCCGGCATCGTGACATGGACGACCGGTTCGTCGACGAGATGCGCTTCCATGTGGAGATGGCCACCGAGGCGAACGTCCGAGCCGGGATGACGCCCGCCGAGGCGCGACGAGTGGCGCTCATCACGTTCGGCGGGAAAGAGCAGTGGAGGGAGTCCGCCGCCAACGAAGTGCGAAGCGCATACCTCGAAGACTTCGTGCACGACGTTCGATACGCGATCCGCGGCCTCGTGCGATCGCCGACGTTTACCATCGCGGCCGTCACGACTCTCGGCCTCAGCATCGGCGCGACGACGTCGATCTTCTCGGTGATCAACGCGGCGCTGCTGCGCGCGTTGCCGTATCCGCACGCCGATCGGATCGTCGCCGTGTGCGAGCGCAATACGGTGAACCCGTCGGGCGAGCCGTGCTCTCGCGGCGGGTTCAGCGTCGACAACTTCGCGACGTGGCGCGGCACCGCGAAATCGTTCGATGCGTTCGCGGCGTTTCGTGAGGGAACCGCTTCGCTCGCCGCCCCGGGCCGCGACGCGGTCTCCGCTCAGGCCCGCGTCACGAGCGCGAGTCTCTTCGTCGTAGTCGGTGCGCGCCCCGCGCTGGGCCGGTTCTTCACCGCTGAGGAAGACCAGCCGGGCGGCCCAGACCTCCTCGTGCTGAGCCATGCGTTCTGGCAGGAGTATTTCGCCGGCGACTCCGGCATCGTCGGACGGCACGTCTCGCTCGAGGCCCGACAGTACACGGTGGTCGGCGTCACGGCGCCCGGGTTCGGCGTATACGAGCCGGTCGACGTGTGGATCCCGATGCGGCTCGCGCCGGCCGGTGCGACGCCGCGGGGCCGCAGTCTCCGCGCGCTCGCACTGGTCCGCCCCGGCGTGACCCTCGAGCAGGCGAACCGCGAGATGCAGGTGCTCGCGGCGCGCACGGCGCACGATCAGCCGCAGTACAACGCGAACATGACGGCGTTCGTCGTGCCGCTTCGCGAGAGGCTCGTCGGCAATTCCGCTCGTCTCTTGTGGACGCTGCTGTCGGCGGTCGGATTTCTCTTGCTGATCGCGTGCGCCAACGTCGCCAACCTGCTGCTCACGCGCGCCTCGGCCCGCGAGCGCGAGATCGCCGTGCGCATCTCGCTCGGCGCGTCGCCGACTCGATTGGTGCGCCAATTGGTCACCGAGAGCCTCGTGTTGTCGGCGGTGTCGACGATCGTCGGGTTCGGCTTGGGCATGAAGGGGACGCGCGCGCTCGTGGCGCTGCTGCCGAGTGATTTGTCGGTGCAGGCGTTGGCGGACGTCTCGGTCGACTGGCGATTGATGCTGTTCGCCGCGGCGGTCGGCGTCGCCACGGGGCTCGTCTTCGGCGCCGCGCCGTCGCTTCATGCGCTGCGATCCAACGTTCAAGAAACGCTCAAGGAGGGTGGCCGGGGTGGCTCCGGGCAGGCACGATCGACGGCCCGCCTCCGCAACGCATTCGTCATCGCCGAGATCACGGTGGCTCTCGTGCTCCTCGTTGGCGCGGGGCTCATGGTGCGGAGCTTCACGGCGCTTCAGCGCGTCGACCTCGGCATTCGCACCGACCACGTGCTGACGGCGCGCATGTCGCTGCCGTCGCGACTCTATCCGAGCGACACGTCGATCAGCGCCTTCGTGCACGACGCCGAATCGCGGATCGCGACGCTTCCGGGAGTCAGCGCCGTTGGGGCGATCAGTTATCTGCCGCTCACTGGAGACCGGAGCGTGACGGGGTTCTCCGTGGAAGGAAGGCCGGTACCGCCGGAGGGAACGGGACCATTCGCCGACGTTCGCGCCATCACCCCGGGCTATTTCCGAGCGATTGGTATGCGGATCAAGGAGGGTCGCGGTTTTACCGACGCCGACGTCAAAGGCTCGCCGAAGGTCGGCGTGGTGAACGAAACGTTCGCGCGGACGACGTTTCCGCACGAATCGGCGATCGGCCATTTCATCACGTACCCGTGGGCTGAGCTCGAGCGCTTCGAGATCGTCGGCGTCGTCGACGACGTGCACGAGGTGGGGCCGAATCAAGACGCGCCCGGCGAGATGTACCGCCCGCTCTCCCAGTTTCCGTATAGCCGCTTGTCCATCGTGCTGCGCGGAAGCGGCGATCCGTCTTCCTACGTGGCGCCGCTTCGAAAGGCGGTGCGCGAGATCGATCGCAACATTCCCCTCGCGGCCGTGGAACCGTTGAGCGCACTCGAGAAGCGCGCGGTCGTTTCCAACCGGCTGAGCGCGGCGCTGTTCAGTCTCTTTGGTATCCTCGGTCTGCTGCTGGCCGCCGTGGGCATCTACGGCGTTGTGTCGTACACCGTCGAACAGCGGCGTCACGAAATCGCGGTGCGTGTAGCGCTCGGCGCGACGCGCGGCGACGTCGTTCGATCCATCCTGATGCGCGGCGCCGGTCTATGCGCCATCGGCATCGGAATCGGGATGGTGGTTGCGTTCGCAGGAGCCAATCTCATGCAGAAGCTGCTGTTCGGCATTCCTCCGCGCGACGCAACAACGTTCGCCGTCAACGGAGCACTGCTCGCGATCATCGGGTTGTTGGCCGCGTATGTTCCAGGCCTGCGCGCCGCGCGCGTCGATCCCGCGAGGGCCCTGCGCGGGGAGTGACCGGTCTGGCTAGCTTTGGCGGCATGACCGATGTCGTCTCGCTGGCCGCCGAACTCCTCGCGTTGGATTCCTCCACGGGCGCCGAAAGCGGCGCGGTGGATTTCGTCTCGAAGTGGCTTGTCGCGCGCGGTTGGAATGTCACGCTCCAAGAGGTGACAAAGGACCGCGCCAACGTGTGGGCATCGCGGAAGGGACGCGGCGTCACATTCTCCACGCACCTCGACACCGTCCTTCCATATATCCCGCCGCGCCGGGACGGCGACCGCCTGATGGGGCGCGGGTCCTGCGACGCCAAAGGAATCGCCGCCGCCATGTTGGCCGCCGCCGAGCAGCTCGCGACGTCCGGCGAAGAGCGTGTCGATCTCTTGTTCGTCGTGGGAGAAGAGAAGGGGTCCGACGGCGCTCGAGCGGCGAACCACCTCGCGGCGACGAGCAAGTTTCTCGTGAACGGCGAACCCACCGAGAGCAAGCTGGCGAGCGGAGCCAAAGGCTCGCTTCGCGTGACTGTGCGCACGCACGGACGCGCCGCGCACTCGGCGTACCCGCAATTGGGGGAATCGGCCATCACACCGATGCTCGCGTTGCTGCCGACGCTAGATCAGTTGGATCTGCCGCACGACGGGGTCCTGGGCGACACGACCTATAACGTCGGGGTGCTGCGCGGCGGAACCGCGGCCAACATCATTCCCGCGGCCGCCGAAGCGGAGATCATGTTTCGGCTCGTGGGCGACGTGGCGCCGATTCGCGCGCAGATCGAGAAGTGGGCGAAGGGGCGAGCCGAGCTCGAGTTCGGATCGCACATTCCGGCGCAGCACTTCCATACGATCCCCGGCTTCGAAGTTGCACCTGTCGCCTATACGTCGGACATCCCGCTGCTGTCGCGATGGGGCACGCCGCTCCTCTTTGGTCCCGGCTCGATCCACGTCGCGCACACCCCCGGAGAGTTCATCAGCGTGCGCGAATTGAAGGCGGCGGTCGAATCGTACAAGAAGATCGTGAAGACTCTGCTCGCCGCATGACACCCGTGCCCTCGAATCCGCCCCTTTCATCGCCCAGCCCCGGACAGCGACGCCGCGTCGCGGTCCTCGGCGCAACCGGCGCCGTGGGACAGGCGTTCATTCGGTTACTCGTCGGACATCCGTGGTTCGAGCTGGTTTCACTCGCCGCGTCCGAGCGATCGGCGGGGAAGCCGTATCGCGAGGCGGCGAAATGGGTGGGCGCCGGTGACATGCCGCCGTTCGTCGCCGACATGATCGTTCAACCGTGCGATCCGGATCGCGTCGATGCGGACGTCGTCTTTTCGGCGCTCGACTCGGCCGCGGCGGGCGACGCCGAGCCGGCGTTCGCGCGCGCCGGACGAACGGTGCTGACGAACGCGAAGAACCATCGCATGGAGCCCGACGTTCCACTCGTCATCGCCGAGGTGAACCCCGATCATCTCGGCGTGATCGAATCGCAACGCAAGAATCGCGGCTGGCCCGGGGCGATCGTCGCGAACGGGAATTGCTCGGCCATCGTCACGACGCTCCCCGTCGCACCGATCCATCAGGCATTCGGCATCGAGCGGATGATCGTCGTGACGATGCAGGCCGTGTCGGGCGCAGGCTACCCGGGCGTTCCGTCGCTCGACATCATCGGCAACGTGATTCCCTACATCGCCGACGAAGAGCCGAAGATCGAAGGCGAGGTTCGAAAGTTTCTTGGCTCGCTGAATGTCGGGTCCATCAAGAGCGCCGAATTCGCGGTCAGCGCGCACGCGAACCGGGTTCCGGTGGAGCACGGCCATACGGTCTGCGTCTCGCTCGCCCTCAAGAAGCGCGCGCCGGCGGATGAAGTGTCGGCCGCCATCGCCGAGTGGCGCGGCAACGAGAACGCGCGAAACCTGCCTAGCGCGCCCGAACGGCCCATCGTTCTCGCGGACCAGCCGGATCGGCCGCAGCCGCGGCGCCAGGTCGACGCGGGCGGCGGCATGACGGTGATCGTGGGGCGAGTCCGCCGCGATCCCGTGTTCGACGTGAAGCTCGTGGCGATGGGGCACAACGTGATTCGCGGCGCCGCCGGCGCGTCGGTGCTGAACGCCGAGTTGATGATGCGCTGCGGGCTGCTCGACGGCCCGTGATCGTCCTCAAGTTCGGCGGCACGTCGGTCGCCGACGCGGAAGCGGTAAAGCGAACCTCGAGCATCGTCGGCACGCGGCTCGACCGAGGACCGATCGTCGTCGTCTCGGCGCTCGGCGGTGTGACCAACTCGCTGCTCGCACTCGCCGAGCAAGCCTCGCGCGGACATCTCCTCGGCGCCCTCGCGTCGTTAGAGGGGCTTCGAGACCGGCACCTCGGCGAAGCCGAGCGGCTGCTCGGCGACGGAGCCGACGCGGTCGAGACGTGCGAGGAGTTGAGCGCGATGATCGACGAGATGGCGCACCTCGCCGAAGCGCTGTCAACGCTTGGAGACCTCACGCCGCGCAGTCTCGACGCCATCGCCTCGTTCGGCGAGCGAATGTCGTCCATCCTGTGCGTGGCGGCGTTCAAGCGGTCGGGGA
The DNA here is from genome assembly GCA_036003045.1 of Gemmatimonadaceae bacterium. Taxonomy (NCBI): domain Bacteria; kingdom Pseudomonadati; phylum Gemmatimonadota; class Gemmatimonadia; order Gemmatimonadales; family Gemmatimonadaceae; species Gemmatimonadaceae bacterium. Next base: position 68,276 of record DASYSS010000020.1, on the reverse strand, counting down.
TTCCGGCGGTGCACGTGGATGCATGCGACGTCATGATCACCGACGACGCGTTCACGCGCGCCGAGCCCCAGCGCGACGCGATCGCTGACTCGTGCCGCCGTCTGGTGTTGCCGCTACTGCGGGACGGAAAGGTGCCGGTGCTCGGCGGCTTCATCGGAGCGTCTGAAGGTACGCGAATCATCACGACGCTCGGGCGCGGCGGCAGCGACTACAGCGCGTCGCTGATCGGCGCCGCGGTGCGCGCCGACGCGATCGAGATCTGGACCGACGTGGACGGCATGCTCACCGCCGACCCGCGCGTCGTTCCTTCGGCGCGGCTGATCGACCAGATTGCGTTCGCGGAGGCGTCGGAGTTGGCATCGTTCGGCGCAAAGGTGCTGCACCCGAACACAATCGCTCCCGCCGTCCGCCTCGGGATTCCGGTCTACGTTCTCAACTCGATGAACCCGCAGGGTCACGGCACCAAGATCACGTTCGACGCGCCGCAGCGATCGGTGAGCGCCATCGCCGGGAAGGGAGGCGTGACGCTCGTGCGCGTCGGTTCGCCGCGCATGCTCCTCACCGAAGGGTTCCTGCGCTCGATCTTCGCGACGTTCGAGCGGCACAAGACGTCGGTCGACGTCGTGGCGACGTCGGAAGTCTCCGTGTCGCTCACGGTGGACGATGCATCGCGTTTGGATTCGATCGTCTCCGACCTGCGCTCGCTCGGCGACGTCGCCATCGAGCGGAATCGCGGCATCGTCGCCGTCGTCGGCGGCGCGATCGCGGAGGGCGGGCACGCCATGGCGCGAGCGCTCGACGCGATCGGCGACGTACGCGTGCACATGCTCTCGCTCAGCGCGAGCCGCATCAACCTGACGATGGTCGTCGACGACGAACACGTGAGGCCCGCCATGCAGCGGCTCCACGCCGCGTTCTTCGAGTCGGCGGGGAGTGGGGGGAAAGCCGCATGACACGCAAGCTGGCGATCGTCGGACTGGGCAAGATGGGCCGCGCCATCGGCGAGCTGGCGCCCGACCGCGGATGGTCGGTCGTCGCGGAGTTGGGGCAGCGCGACATGATGACGCCGACCCGCGAGTCGCTGGGCGGGGCAGACGTCGCCGTGGAGTTCAGCGTTCCAGGGGCGGCGCCGGCGAACATTCGGTCGCTCGTCGGGTTCGGATGTCCGGTGGTCGTCGGCACCACGGGCTGGTACGACGGCTTCGACGAAGTTCGGCGTCTCGTGGACGAACGGCAGGGTGCGCTTTTGACCGCGGCCAATTTTTCGCTCGGCGTGAACGCGTTCGAGCAAATCGTCGCCGAGGCCGCTCGTCTGCTGCGCGCGGCCACGGGATTCGACGCGCATGAGATCGAGACGCATCACGCGGCGAAGAAAGACGCGCCCTCCGGGACTGCACAAACGCTCGCGGCCGCCGCGGGTCGGGCCTGGGGGCACGCGATTCCGATCACCAGCGTGCGGACCGGTTCGGTTCCGGGGATTCACGAGTTCATTTTCGACGCGCCGTTCGAGCAGATTCGGTTGACGCACACGGCTCGCGACCGGCGGGTGTTCGCCGAGGGCGCGCTCCTTGCCGCCGGCTGGCTCATCGGGAAGCGAGGCGTGTTCACGATGCGCGACGTGCTCGCGAGCGCGGCGACAGAGGATTCTCAATGACAGCGGACATTGCACGACTCACGGGTTGCGGCACCGCGTTGGTGACGCCGTTCAACGACGACACGAGCATCGACGAGGAGGCGCTGCGCGCGCTCGTCGATTGGCAGATCGCCGAGGGAATTCACTTTCTGGTGCCGTGCGGGAGCACGGGCGAAGCGGCGACGATGACGATCGAGGAGCACTGCCGCGTCGTCGAGATCGTCGCCAAGCAGGCGAACGGCCGCGTACCGATCGTGGCGGGCGCCGCGAGCAACGACACGCAAAAGGCGATCGACCTCTCCAAGCGCGTGCAGGATCTCGGCGCGACGCATCTGCTCCATACCTCGCCGTGGTACAACAAGCCGCCGCAGCGCGGCATCGTCGCGCACTACGCGGCGATCGCGGCGGCGGTCGATCTGCCGATCGTGGTTTACAACGTTCCAGGACGAACGGGAAGCAACATCGAAGCGAAGACGACGCTCGAGCTGTCGCGAATTCCCGGAGTCGTCGCGACGAAAGAGGCGTCGGGACAGCTGTCGCAGATCGCCGACGTGATTCGAGGACGCGCGCCCGAATTCTCCGTCCTGTCCGGCGACGACGAGCTCACGTTGCCCGTGATGGCGCTCGGCGGAGACGGCATCGTGTCCGTGATCTCGAACGCGGCCCCCAACCTCATGTCCGAGCTGTGCAACCGGATGTTGGCGGGCGACCAGGCCGCGGCGCGCAAGATTCACATGAAGCTGCTGCCGTGGATGCGGGCGGCGTTCGTCGAGTCGAATCCGATTCCCGTGAAGGCAGCGCTCGCGTGTATGGGCAAGATCAAAAACGTTTTGCGCTCGCCGCTCGTGCCCCTGTCCGATGCCTACGGCGACGCCGTTCGCTCGGCACTGATGGCGGCGGGAGCAGAGCTGCCATCGTGACCGACCTCGTCCAGCTCCAAGCGGACATCGAACAGCTCGCGGCCACACCCGAAGGAGCGGCGCTGGCGCCGAGCGCCGTCGACGCAATCGAGTCGTTGCTCTACGCGCTCGAGGGCGGCACCGTGCGTTCGGCGAGCAAGGGCGACGACAACGTGTGGCGCGCCAACCCGTGGGTGAAGCGCGGCATCCTCCTCGGTTTTCGGCTGGGGCGGCTCAAGGCGTACGACGGAGAACTCTCGTTCGTCGACAAGGACACCTACCCAATTCGGCGCTTCAAAGTCGAACACAACGTGCGTGTCGTTCCGGGCGGTTCGTCCATCCGACGCGGCGCCTACGTCGCGTCGGGAGTGGTGTGCATGCCGCCGATGTACGTGAACGTCGGCGCGTACGTCGACACAGGTACGATGGTGGATTCCCACGCGCTGATCGGATCGTGCGCGCAGATCGGCAAGCGTGTGCATGTCAGCGCGGCCGCACAGATCGGCGGGGTGCTCGAGCCGGTCAACGCGGCGCCGGTCGTGATCGAAGACGACGTGCTCGTCGGCGGGAACTGCGGAGTCTATGAAGGAACGATCGTACGATCGCGCGCGGTGCTCGCCGCGGGGGTCGTCCTCACACGAGGCACGCCCGTTTTCGACCTGGCGCGTGAAACGGTCTATCGCGGCAACGCCGAACAGCCGCTCGAGATTCCGGAGGCCGCGGTCGTCGTACCCGGCGCGCGAGCCGTGACGAGCGGGTGGGGCGCCGACCATCATTTGTCACTCCAAGCCCCGGTGATCGTGAAATACCGAGACGAGAAGACGGATTTGGCGACCACGCTCGAGGCTTGGCTGCGATGAACGTCGGTGGATCGCTCCGTGTTCCAGGCGACAAGTCGATCTCTCACCGCGCGCTGATCTTGAGCGCGCTGGCAAAGGGCGAGTCGCGCGTGACGGGAATCCTCGAATCGGCCGACGTCCATTCGACGGCGGGCGTGCTTCGGGCGCTCGGCGCGTCGATTCCCGAGCTCTCGTCGGACTTCGTCATCGTGGGGCGGGGGACCGAGTCGCTGCGAACCGCGCCGGCGCCGTTGGATTGTGGCAACAGCGGAACGACGACGCGACTGATGGCGGGCGTCGTGGCCGGGCGGCCGATCGAGGCAACGTTCGTCGGCGACGCGAGCCTCAGCCGGCGGCCGATGCGGCGCGTCGCTCGTCCGCTCGAGGCGATGGGGGCGCGGATCTCGCTGCCGCAGAGCGGCGGGCTGCCGATGACGATCTGGGGAAGCCATCTGCACGAGGTGATCTGGCAGAGCGAAGTCGCCAGCGCGCAAGTGAAGAGCGCGATCCTGCTGGCGGCGCTGACCGGCGGCGTGTGCGCCGAAGTCATCGAGCCGCAGGCGACGCGCGATCACACGGAGCGGATGCTCATCGCGCGCGGCGCGCCGGTGACCACACACGAGCGGGGCGTACGGATCGATGAGCTCGCGTACGTCGAGCCGCTCGACGTCGTCGTGCCGGGTGATCCGTCGTCGGCGGCGTTCTTCGCCGGTCTGGCGGCAATCGCGGACGGCGGTTCGCTCCGCCTCGAACGCGTGTGCGTCAACGAGACGCGGATCGGGTTTCTCGAGCAGCTCGAGCAGATGGGCGCCGTCGTTACGCAGGTCGATGCACGACTCGAAGGCGGTGAGCCGGTCGCGGACGTCGTCGTCTCGCCGGGGGAGCTTCGTCCGACGACGATTACCGCGGCGGAGGTCCCGTCGATGGTGGATGAGCTGCCGCTTCTCGCCTGCCTCGCGACGCGAGCGAACGGCGAGACGATCATCACCGGCGCGAACGAGCTGCGCGTCAAGGAGAGCGACCGGATCGCGGCCGTGGTCGCGAACCTGCGCGCGATCGGCGCCGATGCGGAGGAGTTGCCGGACGGAATGAAGATCCGCGGACCGTCGCCGGCACTCTCCGGCCGAATCACGACCCACGGCGATCACCGGCTCGCGATGGCCTTCGGCGTCCTCGGCGCCGCCGAAGGCAATGCGATCGAGATCGATGAGCCTGACTGCGTCGCGGTCTCCTACCCGGACTTCTGGAACGACCTGGCGAGCGTCACTCGATGAACGGACCGCTTCCGTTCGTCATCGCCATCGACGGCCCCGCCGCGTCGGGAAAGTCGTCGACGGCGCAGTGGGTCGCGCGCCGCCTGGGCTATCGCCACGTGGATTCGGGCGCTCTCTATCGGGCGGCGACGGCGGCACGTCTCGTCGGACCCGGCGACCCGGCGACCTGGACCGACGACGACGTGTTGCTCGCGGCCCGCGGCGTGGCTTTCACGCCGCTGGGTGAATCGTTCGCGGTGATCATCGATGGGCAGCCGGCGGACGACCGGCTGCGCGATGCCCAGGTCACCCAGCACGTCTCGCGCGTGGCGCAGATGCAGCGGGTGAGGCAGTGGGTCAACGAGCTCGTCCGGCGCACGGCAAGCGGGCACGACGTCGTCGTGGACGGCCGAGACATGGGAACCGTCGTGTTTCCGAACGCCGACCTGAAGATTTTTCTCGTGGCCGACCCGTGGGAACGTGCGCGTCGCCGGCTGGTACAGCGACTGGGACGTGGGCCCAGCGACGAGGAAATCGCCGCCGAGACGCACCGGATCGCCCAGCGCGACGCGCTCGACGCGACGCAGTCGGTGCGGGCCGCCGACGCGGTGCTCATCGATACGACCTATCTGACCCAGGAAGACCAGGTCGATCGGATCGTCGCGCTGGCGCACGCGGCGGTTCAACGCCGAGCCCGCCCCACACCTCCAACGTCTCTCGGAAGTGTGAGCTAAGTCGCTGACCGAGGCCAGGTTCTGACGTTGACTTGACACGCCGAGGAGAGTATCATTTCTGGTTCGCGGCTTGCGCCTCGGCAACCGCGCGATGGCACGTCCGTGTCATCGACACGTTCATCCACCTCAACCTCGCCGCGGCGAGCGAAGAAGTCCGCGGACGTCTCAGGAGATCATCCGTTCCGTATGCCCGAGATCGAAACTCGTAACCCTACCGCCGGCCGCGCCGGCTCCGCAGTGACCGACCGCGAAAAGCGGGACGCGCAGCGCGCACAACTGCGTCCGCTGGTCAACCGCCGTCCCGAGTTGTACGACGACGACGAATACTCGTCGTCCGAGTACGAGAAAATGATGGAGCTTTACAACGGTACGCTCGCGTCGATCGACGAGGGCGAGATCGTGAAGAGCAAGGTGCTCGAGATCCGCGACAACATGGTCGTGCTCGACATCGGCTTCAAATCCGAAGGCAGCGTTCCGCTCGAAGAATTCAAGGACCACCCGGACCTCAAGCCCGGCGACGAAGTCGAAGTGCTCCTCGAGCACCTCGAAGACCAGGAAGGGTCGGTCGTCCTTTCGAAGAAGAAAGCGGACTTCATGCGCGTGTGGGAGAAGATCCGCATCGCGTACGAGACCGATCAGCCGGTGGAAGGCACACTGGTCAAGAAGATCAAGGGCGGTGTCGTCGTCGACCTGATGGGCGTCGACGCGTTCCTCCCCGGATCGCAGATCGCGCTCCGCCGCGTCCCGAACATCGACGAGCTGCTCGGCCAGAAGTTCGAGTTCAAGATCATCAAGCTGAACAAGCGCCGACGGAACATCGTCGTCTCGCGCCGAGTGATCCTCGAGAACGAAAGAGCGGGGAAGCGCGAAAAGCTCATGAAGGAGCTCGAGAAGGATCAGGTGCGCAAAGGCGTGGTCAAGAACATCACCGACTTCGGTGCGTTCATCGACCTCGGCGGTGTCGACGGCCTGCTCCACATCACGGACATGTCGTGGGGCCGCATCTCGCATCCGTCGGAGATGGTGGCGATCGGCCAGGAGCTCGAGGTCAAGGTGCTCGATATCGATTGGACTCGAGAGCGTATTTCACTCGGGCTCAAGCAGCTCCAGAGCTACCCGTGGAAGGATGTCGCCGAGAAGTATCCGGTCGGCACCCGCGTCGCGGGCAAGGTCGTGTCGATTACGAACTACGGCGCGTTCATCGAGCTGGAGCCGGGCATCGAAGGCCTGGTGCACATCAGCGAGATGAGCTGGACGCGAAACGTCCGGCATCCGTCCAAGCTCGTGTCGATCGGTGAATCGATCGAAGCGGTCGTGCTCAAGGTCGATCCGAACGAGGAGAAGATCTCGCTGGGCATGAAGCAGACGGAGCAGGATCCGTGGATGGTGCTTCCATACAAGTATCCGGTTGGAACGCGCATCTCGGGCAAAGTTCGCAACCTCACGAGCTTCGGCGCCTTTGTCGAGATAGAGCCCGGTATCGATGGACTCATCCATATCTCCGACATGAGTTGGACGAAGCGCGTCCAGCACCCGTCGGAGGTCGTGAAGAAGGGCGACACCGTCGACGTCGTGATTCTGAACATCGATTCGGAGAACAAGCGCATCAGCCTCGGTCTCAAGCAGGCCGAGGAAGATCCGTGGCTCAAGATCGGTGAGACGTATCCGGTCGGCACCGAGCTCGGTGGAACCGTCGTGCGCCTGATGGACAAAGGCGTCGTCGTGGACATCGGCAACGACATCGAAGGCTTCGTTCCGCTCTCGCAGCTGAGCACCACGGGCAAGACGGTGAACAGCCCGGCGGACGTGGTCTACGAGACGATGAAGCTCGATCTTCGCGTGCTGGAGGTCGATCCGATCCATCGCCGCATCGTGCTCGCGGTGACGAACATTCCGGAGGACCAGCCGCCGCGCCCCGAGACGCCGTCGAAGATCATCCCGATGGAGTCCGAGCACGACATGGGGTATCCGCCGGTGGACATGTCGGCGGTCGACACCGAATAGTTCGACCGAATCGGAGGTAAAGAAAAGGGCCCCGTCGAAAGGCGGGGCCTTTTTGCCGTTCGCCGGAAAACGATTTGCTAACGAGAGCCGGACATTCGTCCTCTTGCTTACCGAGGGGACCATGCCGTATTATCTCGGTAACCGAGGGAAGGTCCAACGTGAGCAAGCCAAACGATCTGGTGCAGGGAACGCTCGACCTGCTGGTCCTCAAGATCCTCGACCTCCAGCCGATGAACGGCTGGTCGATCGGACAACGGCTCACGCAGCTCTCGTCCGACGTGCTCCAGGTGAGCGACGGATCACTCTACCCCGCGCTGCACAAGCTCGAGCAGGAAGGGTGGATCACATCCGAGTGGCGTCAGAGCGAGAACAATCGCCGCGCCAAGTTCTATTCGCTCACCCGGTCCGGACGAAAGAAGCTGCAGGTGGAATCCGGAAACTGGGACCGCCTGTCAGGGGCGATCACCGCGCTCATACGCCTTCGCGAGGTATGACATGGGTCAGATGAATCCCGAGCGCTGGCTGCGCATCATTCCGCTGCGACTCCGGTCGCTCCTTCGCCGCGACGACGTCGAGCGTGACCTCGACGACGAGATGCGCGATCACATCGAATGCGAGACGCAGGAGAACATCCGGCGAGGCATGTCTTCCATCGAAGCCCGCGCGGCGGCGCTGCGGCGTTTCGGTGGAATCGCGTATCAGAAGGAGCGCGTGCGCGATGCACGCGGCACACGTGCGTTCGAGGAGTTCGCGCGCGACCTCGTGTTCGCGCTGCGCGGCTTGCGCCGCGCTCCGGGATTCACGGCCGCGGTGATCGTGACGCTTGGCCTCGGCATCGGCGCCAACACGGCGATGTTCACCGTGCTGCGCGGGACGTTGCTCCGGTCGCTATCGAATCGCGACGATCGGCAGCTCGTCTATCTCCGCCAATCGGCGTCGGGCGTCGGCCAACAAAACGAGACGTTCTCCGTACCCGAGATCGCCGACTTCCGCGCCGGCGTGAAGGCCTTCGCGCGCGTGGCCGAATACTCGGCCATGTCGTTCACGATGGTCGGCGACGACGGCTTCCCGGAGCGCATCTCGACGGGCGTCGTGAGCGGCAACTACTTCGACGTCATGGGTCTCGAGGCCGTCGCCGGCCGAGTGTTCGCGCCGCGCGACGACGACAAGGACGCCGCGCCGGTCGTGGTGCTGTCCAACCAGTTCTGGGTGAAGCGGTTCGGCGGCGACCCGGCGGTCATCGGGAAGCGCATCAACATCAACTCCATTCTTGCGACGATCGTCGGGGTCGTGGAGCCGGTGACGCCGTTCCCGCAACCGACTGACGTGTACGGGAACCTCGTCACGAGCCCGCACCACCTGGGCGCCGCGATGGTGACGAGCCGAACGCACCGCATGACCGAGGTGTTCGCGCGCCTCGCCCCTGGCGCCACCGTGGAGCAAGCGCGTCTCGAGACCGCGACGGTCGCGTCGAACATGTTCCGCGACCACCCGGACCAGTACGAGAAGGCCGCGCGATACACCGTGGCTGTGACGCCTCTTCGCGACGCGATCAACGCACGCGCGAAGCTCACGGTGTGGCTGCTCATGGCGGCCGCCGCATTCGTGCTGCTGATCGCCTGTGCCAACGTCACCAATCTCACGCTCATGCGCGCGGTCGGTCGCGAGCGCGACCTGGTCGTGCGTGCCGCGCTCGGAGCAGGGCGCTGGCGGCTCCGGCGGCTCTTGCTCGCCGAGAATCTCGCGCTGACCGTCGCCGGCGGCGCGTTGGGCATTGGCATGGCGATGGCCGGGATGAAGATGCTCGTCTCGTTCGTCGCGCAGCTGACGCCGCGCGCGGACGAGATTCACGTCGACGGTGTCGTCCTCGGCGTGTGCTTGGCCACCAGCGTGATCGCCGCGATCGGCATTGCCTACGTGTCACGGCTCCCTGGGGGAGCTGAGGCTGCTCCCACGAGCGTCGGCTCGCGCGCAACGCTCGGACGGGGCCGGCAGCGCTTCCAACGGCTGCTCGTCGTCGCGCAGGTCGGCGCCTGTATGATCTTGCTGACGGGGGCCGGGTTGCTCGTGCGAACGCTCGTGAAGCTCGACGCCGTCGATGCCGGAGTGCGCGTCGACCACGTGCTGACGCTCGAGCTCCCGTTTCATTCGTCGAGCGGAACACCGCAGCAGCAGCAACTGGAGAACCAGACGCTCCTCGCGCGAGATCGCGATCGCGTCGCCGCGCTCCCGGGAGTCTCCCTGGTCGCGATGGGAGACGGCGTGCCGCTCTCGAGCGACAGGATGGCGCAGGAGATCCTGCCCGACGACCGTCCGCTCGCGCAAGGCGAAGCGATCCCGCGCGCCATCAGCAAGAGTGTGGACGCGCGTTACTTCGAGGCCGCGGGCATGCGCATCGTATCCGGGCGCGCGTTCACGGCAACCGACCTCGCGGGCGGCGCACCGGTCGTTATCGTGACGCAATCATTCGCAAAGCGACTGTTCGGCAACACCAATCCGGTCGGCCGGCGCATCGCGTGGACGGGTTGGATGAAGGCGAACTTGGCGTCGGGCAGCGAAGCGTCGACCATCGTCGGCATCGCGGCCGACACGCACGACGACGGTGTCGATGCTCCGCCGACGCCAACCGTGTTCCTGCCGCTGAATCAAGGGATGGTGTTCTCGGGAGTTCTGGTGATTCGCTCGCAGGCCGACCCCGCGGCGCTCGTGCCCGCGGTGATGCGTGCCATTCGCGAGGTGTCGCCGCAACAGTTGATCGAGCGGGTTCGCACGCTCGAGGCGATCCGTGACAAATCGGTCGCGCCGCGCAGGCTGAATGCGATCTTCTTGATGTCCTTCGCCGGGTTGGCTCTCGTGATCGCCATGGTCGGCATTGGCGCGGTGCTCGCATTTTCCGTGTCGTCCCGAATTCACGAGATCGGCATTCGCATGAGCGTCGGCGCCGACGCCGGACGCGTGCGTCGCATGGTACTGCGCGAGGGCGGCGTTCTCCTCGCGGCGGGCGTCGCGTTCGGTTTCGTGGGAGCGCTCGCCGCGGCTCGCATGCTCCGAGGGTTGCTCTTCGGCGTCGCACCCAATGATCCATTTACGTTGGCGACGGTCGCCGTCGCGCTGGCCGGCATCGGCCTCGCGGCCTGTTGGATGCCGGCCGCACGCGCGGCGCGGGTGGATCCGGCCGTCGCCCTTCGGGCCGAATGAACTCGCGCTACTCGGGCGTCACGATGTACTGCTCCAACTTCCCGTCGGGCATGACGAACGTCGACACGGAGTAGGTCTTCGGGCCGCAGCGCACGGCGTAGTCGCGATAGGTCATTCCGCCGCGCAGCGACGTCGCTGTCTGCCGCACGTCGGTGACCGTGCCGCAGGGCGCCAGGCTCGATTGGAAATCCCGAATCGCCACGTCGCTGAACCAGGCGTTGGCGTTTGACGTGAAGAGCGATCGATCGAGGTGCCCCTTCTGCAAGCCGAGGAAGATCGCCTTTGCCTGCGCAACGGACTTCTCCGTCGCCTGATCGGTCGCCGAGAACAGCAGATCGGCGATTCGATTCGCGATCACGGCCTGCACGTCGGTCGCGAAGAGGTTCGCGAACACGACGATCGCCACGCGGTCGTCCGGGAAGATCATGTTCCGCGTGGAGAAGCCGGAGACCTCGCCGCCGTGCGAGATCAATCGATGTCCTTGGAACGATCCCACGTCGACGCCGAGTCCATAGCCGGTGGAGCGCCCGTCGGCGAGCAGGATCGTCGTCTGCTGGGTGTGGTACGACGGCGGAGTCATGAGCGATTGCTTGATGACGGAAATGTCCCACGTCGCGAGATCGCTCGACTTCATCGCGAGCTCGCCGGCCGCGTAGAGCCATCCCGCCCCCTCCTTCGGCGCGATGCGCGGCGGCCCGAGCCCGAACCGCTCGTATCGCTCGGGATCGCCGGGACCGAGCGGACCCTGGTCGATGATCATGACGGATTTCATGTCGAGCGGCGTGAAAATTCGTTGCTTGAGAAAATCGACGAGCGGAATTCCGCTCGCTTTCTCGACGATGAGGCCCGCGATGACGAAGTTCGTGTTGCTGTACTGCCATTTCGTGCCGGGCTCGAAGTCGAGCGGCTTCTTCGCCCATTGGTCGATGATCGCCTGCGCGGTGATCGGCTTCAGCATCGGCGGCATCACGTAGTCCTGCGGCCAGTAGTCCTGGTAGCCGGACGTCATCGACAGGATCTGGCGGATCGTCACTTCGTCGGCCCGCGTGAGCCCGGGGACGAAGCGCGACACCTTGTCGTCGAGCGACAGCTTGCCTTGCTCGGCGAGCATCAGGATCGCGGTCGCGGTGAACTGCTTGCTCACCGAACCGATGCTGTAGCGCATCGATGGCACCGCGCGCATCGGTGGCGCGAGTCGGGCCAAACCATAGGCGTTGGTGTAGGCGATGGCGCCGTCCTTCACGACGGCGAGCGAGACGCTCGGCGCGCCGCGCGCGGCCATCTCCTGCGTGGCAATGGAGTCGATGCGCGCGCGCATCGCGCTCGGAAGGGCTGCCGCGGATTGCGGCGCCGTGCGGGCCGTCGGAACGGCGAGCGCGGCCGCCAGCGCGAGCGCGCGTCTGATTAGATCGGTCATGACGGGGAATGTGCCGACGTCCGACGCTCCGCGCCAACGTCATCTCACGTCGATGCCGCGATCGTCGACGGTAGACCAGAGCGGTGTCTTGCGTTTGACTTCAAAGCGCCCTCGGCTTCTTCGCCGAGGGGTTTTGAGTGACCGCTCGAGGAGGTCAGTTGTACGACCGGGTCTGGGATCGCATCGGGGACGTCGCGCGGCTTGCACCCACGCCGCACAACACGCAGCCGTTTCGCATCGTGCCGCGCGGTCCGCGAAACGCGGATCTCGTCGTGGTCCGAGAGCGCCTGCTGCCGCGCGAGGACCATGGCAACCTCTACATGGCCGCCGCGTTCGGGATTTTCGCGACGGCGTTGGAGCACGCCGCCCGATACGTCGGGCGGGACATCGCGATCGACGTCGCGCCGCTCGTCGACATCGCGAACCTCCACACCGCGTCCCGGCGCGTGCTTCTCGGACGAGCAACGCTCAGCGAGCCCGGTCCCGTGGATCCCGCCGAGACACGCTGGACCATGCGCATCGAGCCGCGGGACGGTCTCCGCGCCCTACTCGAGACCCGGCGAACGTCTCGGTTGCCCTATCACGACCGGCCCGTGCTGGGAGCGAGCACGAGCGCGATGGCGCACGTGGCGGGCGTGTACGGCCACCGTTTTCTCTCGTTCGACGACGCGGCGCTCGTCCGGCGCGTCCTGCGTCTCAACACCGACGCGGTGATCGACAACTTGCAGCTCGGCGACGAGCGCGAAGAGATCCGCGGGTGGTACCGATACGGCGACACGCCGCCCGACGGCGATGGGCTCTGGGAACGGCCGATGAATCAGCCGGCATGGGAGCTTCGCTCCGCCTTCGCCACGCCGTGGTTGTACCGGCTTCCCGGGTTTCGCCAATTCGCGAGGCGACGCTACCTTCGCACGCAGCGCGGCACGCGCCACGTTGGGCTGCTCTGCGGCCCGTTCGTCGAGTGGCCGGATCTCGTCCACGCCGGACGCATGCTGATGGCGTTCTGGCTCGAGATGGCGGCGCACGACATCTACATGCAGCCCATGGGATCGATGCTCACGAACGCGAAGTACGCCGACGCCATCGCACGGCAATTCGACGTCGACGACTGCTGGCTGGTCTTTCGCTTCGGATACAGCGACGTCCCGCCGCGCGCGCCGCGGCTGCGGAGCATCGTCGAGCATGAATAGGACCTTCGATCCGCTCGCCGGGCGGGCGCTCAGCCGCTTGGGCGACGTCGCGTTGTCGTCGTGGGGCGCGTACCGGACGCTCTTCGCACCGGTGTTCTCGACCAAGACGCGGCACTGGGTCGCGCGCACGCGCGCGGCGGCGGCGTTCTTCAACGCGCGCCGGACCGTGCCCGCGTACGAGGAATTCCTGCGCGAGCACGGGGCATTCGACGCCAGGCGCTTCGAGGACGTGCCGCCGATGGACAAGGTCGGCTACATCAAGCGGTGGTCGTTGGAGAAGCTCTGCCAGGGCGGACGGCTGCCGCTCCACGGCGCGGTCATCGACGAGTCGTCGGGATCGAGCGGACAGGCGAGCAACTGGATCCGCGGCCCGAGCGAACGCGCGGCCGCGAGACGTCTCCTTCAGTTCGCGACGCGGTCGGCGTTCGGCGACGAGCCGTTCGTGCTGCTCAACGCGTTTGCGCTCGGCCCCTGGGCGACGGGCATGAACGTCTCCATGTCACTCGTCGACCTCTGCGTGCTCAAGTCGATCGGCCCGGATGCGGCGAAGGTGATCGGCACGCTCAAGCTGCTCGGCCCGAAATACAAGTACGTGATCACGGGGTACCCGCCGTTCCTGAAGGGACTCGTCGACACGGCGGACATCGATTGGGCCGAGTACGACGTGTGCGCCGTCGTTGGGGGCGAAGGGATGTCACAGCCGCTCCGCGCCGCGCTCAACCGGCGGTTTCGAAAGACGATCTCGAGCTTCGGCGCGTCGGACCTCGAGATCAACATCGCCGTCGAGACGGATTTCACGATCGCGGTGCGCGACGCGCTCGCGTCGAACGCATCGCTCGGCGACGACCTGTACGGGCGGGAAACGTTGCCCATGGTGTTTCAGTACGATCCGCTCAACTACTACATCGAGAGCGACGCGGACCGGAATCTTCTCATCACCGTCAACCGGCTGGAGAACGTGTCGCCGCGGATTCGCTACAACATCCGCGACCGGGGCGTCGTCCTGCCGATGCGCGAAGTCGCGGCCGCGGCGGCGCGTCATGGTGTCGATCTGCCCGCGCCGTTGGTCGACTTGCCGCTGCTCTTTCATTGGGGGCGGCAGGACAACGCCGTTGGGTTCTACGGTTGCAAGATCACGCCCGAGGACATCCAGCACGTGATACTGCGCGTCGACAGCCTCGGCGACCGCGTGACCAATTTCGCGTTGCACCCGTACGAGGACGACGACGCGAACAAACGCGTCGACGTCTGGTTCGAGCTGGAGGCGGACGCGATCCTGCCCGAGACCGAGCGACTTCGCGAGGCGGTGCTGGCCGAGCTTTCGGCCGTGAATCAGGATTTCCGCGAGTCGATCAAGATGGTCCCGACCGAGCGCCGTCCCGGCGTCAAAGTGTTTCGGCACGGGCAAAGCCCGATTCCATCGCAGGACATACGATTGAAGCGCCAGTACATCCTGTAGAGCACGCTCTCGTGTGACGCGAGCGCTTGCGTCGAACAGTCGCCAAGCCCATGTATCGGCCACTCATTCGAGACCGATGATTCTCGTCCGTGCAGCGGCGCTGTCGCTGATTCCTTGTTTGGTGGTCGCCCAGACCGGCCACGTCGTCGGCAGCGTCGTCGACAAGGTGGCGGCCGTCGCGCTTCCATTTTCCGGCGTTTCCGTCGCCGGCCTGTCGACGGATCGGCTCACCAGCGACAGCGGCGCGTTTCAGATCGACCTGCCGGCCGGAATGATTCGCCTGCGGGTCCGCCACGTCGGATTCACGCCGGTCGATACGCAGCTCGTCGTTCGTGCCAACGACACGACGCGCGTGAGAATCGAGCTTTCGCGAATTCCGGTGACGCTGGCCGCCGTGCGGGTCACGGACGAGGCGTGCCGCTCGCCGGGCGCGCCGACGGCGAGCGACGCGCTCGCGCAGGTGTTCCAACAGCTACAACTGAATGCCGAACAGTTCCGGCTGGTCAGCGCCCGCTACCCATTCACGTCCGTCGTCGAACGACGGTTCAGTCACCTGGTCGAGGAACCGAAACCGCGACAGAAATCAGATTCGGTTGCGCGGGCCGACACCATTTCGGTCATCACGAAGACCGATTCGATTCAGGTGCCGAGCGATCAGAAATGGCACTACAAGCCGGGCGACATCATCGTCGCCTCCGGAGTGTCCGTCCTTGGCGTGCGGTACGCCGTGATGATTCCGACACTCGCGGTCTTCGCCGACGCCGAATTCGTGAAGCACCACTGCTTCCACGACGTCGGTGAGACGACGGTGGACGGCCAGACGTTCAGGCGCGTCGACTTCAAGGCCGCGCAGGACATCGACGATCCGGACATCGATGGCACGATGTACCTCGACCCGGCGACCTACGTCATTCGACGATCCGCGATCTCGCTGTCAAAAAAGTCGCGGTACACCAGCTCGTACGACTCCGTCGTCGTCGAGACGACGTTCGACGAGTTGGTGAGCGGCGTGCCCGTGATCACGTTCTCGGTCGGGCGCAACGTGTTGCCGCGCAGCGGCGGACGGCCCGGACGAGCCAACAGTCTCCCCGACGGGTCTCGCATGCTCGACGACGAAGAGTCGCAGCGTGTCCGTGAGATACGATTCATCCACGACGTCCCCGGATTGGGCGACGCGTCGACCCCCGACGGGCACGCGCCACGCGTCGTCCGCCTGGGCGGATCGAGCAGCCGCCGTCGCGTGCTCGGGGTGTTCGATGCGGAATCAGGGGCACCGGTAGCCGGCGCCGCGGTTCGCGATTCCGCGAGCGGAAAATCGGCGCTCACCACGGCGACCGGTACGGTGAGCCTCGGGTTCGTCCCACGGTCGAGCGCGACGATCCAGGTCGAGCGTGCCGGCTACGAGCGGGCATCGATGCCCGTGTCGCTCACGTTGACCGACACGCTGCCGCTCACGGTCGTGCTTCGCCGAGTTCGCGCGCCACGCTAAGGCGGCGCCCCGCACGCATCGCAAGTCTAGAATGCCGCGTCGGGCGGTCGTAGCTTTTTCCGCCTATGACCATGCGAGACAAGCTCGACCTTCTCGAGCGCCGGGCAGCCGAGTCGGAGCAGGGAGGCGGCGAGCGCCGCGTCCAGGCCCAACACGCCAAGGGCAAGCTGTCGGCGCGAGAGCGGCTCGACCTTTTGCTGGATGAGGGGAGCTTCGTGGAGTTCGACCGCTTCGTCGTCCACCGGTCCACGGACTTCGGGCTCGAGGACGAGAAGTACTACGGCGACGGTGTCGTCACGGGATACGGCCGGATCGACGGACGGCTGGTCTACGTGTTCTCGCAGGATTTCACGGTCTTCGGGGGGTCGCTCTCCGAAGCCTTCGCCGAGAAGATCTGCAAGGTCATGGATCTCGCCGTGCGCAACGGCGCGCCGGTGATCGGGCTGAACGACTCCGGCGGCGCGCGCATTCAGGAAGGCGTGGTCTCGCTGGGCGGTTATGCCGAGATCTTTCTGCGCAACACGCTCGCGTCAGGCGTCGTTCCACAAATCTCGGCGGTGCTCGGTCCCTGCGCCGGCGGCGCGGTCTATTCGCCGGCGATCACGGATTTCATCTACATGACGCGCGGCACGTCGTACATGTTCGTGACCGGGCCGAACGTCGTAAAAACGGTCACGCACGAAGACGTGACGATGGAGCGCCTCGGCGGCGCCGACACGCACGCGGGCACGTCGGGCGTCGCGCATTTCGTGCACGAGTCGGAGCCGGCGTGTCTCGCCGCGATCCGCGAGCTGTTCGCGTTCATTCCGCAGAACAACCTCGACGACCCGCCGCGCGGCAAAGGCACCGATCCGCGCGACCGGCGAGACGAGGCGTTGCTCGACGTCGTGCCGGACCATCCGAACAAGCCGTACGACATTCACCACGTCATCAGCCGCGTCGTCGACGACGGCCGATTCTACGAAGTGCAGCGCGAGTACGCACAGAACATCGTGTGCGGGTTCGCCCATCTCGGTGGAATCAGCATCGGGATCGTCGCCAACCAGCCGGCCGTGCTCGCCGGCGTGTTGGACATCAGCGCGTCGCTCAAGGCGGCGCGTTTCATTCGCTTCTGCGACGCGTTCAACATCCCCATCGTGACGTTCGAGGACGTGCCCGGATTCCTGCCCGGCACCGCGCAGGAGCACGGCGGAATCATCAAGCACGGCGCCAAGCTGCTCTATGCGTATTGTGAAGCGACCGTGCCCAAGCTCACGGTGATCACGCGCAAGGCGTACGGCGGCGCATACGACGTCATGTCGTCCAAGCACATTCGCGGCGACTACAACGTCGCGTGGCCGACGGCGGAGATCGCCGTGATGGGCCCCAAGGGCGCGGTCGAGATTCTCTTCCGGAAAGAGATCAACGACAGCTCCGATCCGGCCAAGGCGACCGACGCGAAGGTGGCCGAGTACACGGAGAAGTTCGCGAATCCGTACGTCGCCGCCGGGCGCGGTTATGTGGACGACATCATCGATCCGCGCGACACGCGTCCCCGGCTCATCGGCGCGCTCGAAACGCTTCGGGCGAAGCGCGACCGCAACCCGCCGAAGAAACACGGCAACATTCCGCTGTGAGCTTTTCCAAGGTCCTCGTCGCCAACCGCGGCGAGATCGCGCTGCGCATCGTCCGCGCGTGCCGGGAAATGGGAATCGGCTCCGTCGCCGTGTACAGTGACGCCGACGCGCGCGCGCCGCACGTTCGGGAAGCGGACGAGGCTGTGAACATCGGGCCGCCGCCGTCGAGCGAGAGCTACCTTCGCGGAGAGAAGATCATCGAGGCCGCGAAACGCGCTGGCGCGCAGGCTATTCATCCCGGGTACGGATTCCTCTCCGAACGTGAGTGGTTCGCACGCGCGGTGCGCGACGCCGGACTCACGTTCATCGGGCCGCCGGCGGAAGCCATCGCCGCGATGGGGAGCAAGACCGCCGCGCGTCAGCTGGCGATCGGCGCCCAGGTCCCCGTCGTTCCCGGCACGACGACGCCGCTCGCCGACGCCGCGGACGCGCGCAAGATCGCCGACGAGTTCGGGTATCCGGTGCTGCTCAAGGCGGCGGCCGGCGGAGGCGGCAAAGGCATGCGCCTCGTTCGCGCCGCCGCGGACATGGAAACCGCGCTCGACTCGGCGCGGCGCGAAGCGAAGAACGCCTTCGGCGACGACGCGGTCTACGTCGAGAAGTACATCGTCGGCCCGCGCCACGTGGAGATTCAGGTCCTCGGCGACCAGCACGGTACGATGCTGTCGCTCAACGAGCGCGAATGCTCCGTGCAGCGCCGCCACCAGAAAATGATCGAGGAATCGCCGAGCGTCGCCGTGACTCCGGAGCTCCGCCGCGCAATGGGAGAGACAGCCGTGCGCGCGGCGCGCGCCGCGGGGTACTTCAACGCGGGTACCTGCGAGTTCTTGCTCGACCGCGACGGCAGGTTCTACTTCCTCGAGATGAACACGCGGCTCCAGGTCGAGCACCCCGTCACCGAGTTGGTAACGGGGATCGACCTCGTGCAGTGGCAGATTCGAATCGCGGCCGGCGAGCGCCTTCCGTATAGACAAGAAGAGATCGTCCCGCGCGGCTGGGCGATCGAGTGCCGCATTACCAGCGAAGATCCGAGCAATGGTTTTCTCCCATCGACCGGGCGGATCAGCTACCTCCACGTGCCCGGCGGCCCGGGCGTCCGCTGGGACGGCGGGATCGAAACGGGAAGTGAGATCGGACTCTTCTACGATCCGATGCTCGCGAAGCTCATCGTGCATGCGCCGACGCGCGAGGCTGCGGTGGCGCGCATGCACCGCGCGCTGCTCGAGCTGACGATCGAAGGCATCGAGAGCTCGCGCGACTTTCACCTGCGCGTGATGGAAGACGCCGAGTTCAAGGCAGGGGCGATCGAGATCCAGTGGCTCGAGCGTCGACTCGATTCGATCGTGCGCGCGCCGGCTCCGCCCGCAACGGCGAAGGCCGCCGCGCTCGTCGGCGCGCTGATCGCCGACCGCGACCGTCGCGCACTTCGACAAACGCCGGCCGCCGGCACCGCACGTGTCGATGGAGGGGGAGGCGGCCGTCGCGACGATTGGGTGCAGGTGGGGCGCCTCGAGGGATTGCGATGACGCTGGCCGAGCTGGACATCGACTCCATCGCGGCCGGCGGCGACGGCGTCGGGCGCTCGAATGGTGTCGTGGTGTTCGTGCCGCGCGCGGCTCCGGGCGACCGAGTACGGGCGCGCGTCGAGGTGCAACGCCGCTTCGCCCGCGGAGAGATCGATTCGATCGTTCGTCCGTCTCCGGACCGTGTGACGCCGGAATGCCCGCACTACGTCGCCGACAAGTGCGGCGGCTGCCAGCTTCAGCACATCGGCTACGATGCACAGTTGGAGGCCAAGCGCCGCATCATCCGCGATTCGCTGGCCCGCATCGGTAAGCGCTCCGCCGACCTGCCGTCGATCGAGGCAAGCCCGCGCCGCTGGCGATATCGGAGAAAGCTGACGCTCACCATGCGTCGCGCCGGCCAGTCCGACTCCTGGACGATGGGGCTGCGTCCGTACGACGACCCGGATCGGATCTTCGCGCTCCGCGACTGTCCGATCACCGACGAGCGCGTGCTGGCGGTGTGGAAGGACATCGCGGCGGCCGGGCGCTTGTTGCCCGACGCCGACGAGCTTCGGGGCGCCGTGCAATTGGCGGGAGAGGACGTGTCCGTCGTCGTGCGAGGCGGCAACGCGTGGCCCCGGCGAGCGGAGTTCTTCGAGGCCGTTCCGTCGGCGACGACGCTGTGGTGGCAACCGACGCACCGCGCGCGCAATCTCGTGGCGTCGCGCGGAACGAGCCCGGCTCGAGATGCGAGCGCGTCGTTCGCCCAGGTGAACACCGAGGTCGGCGCCGAACTACACGCGTACGTGCTCGAGCGCGCCAGGCGTTACCGGCCGGCGAGCGTGGTCGACGCGTACTCGGGCGCCGGGGCCACCGCGGTTCCGTTGGCGAGCGACGGCGCGCGCGTTACGGCCGTGGAAGCCGACCGCGACGCCGCCGCCGAATGTGCGGAGTCGCTCGCTCCGTTCGCGGGATCTCGATCGCTCACGGCGCGCGTCGAGGACGTCATCGAGCAGACGCTTCCGGCGGACGTCATTCTCCTCAACCCGCCGCGCGTCGGGGTGCACGAGCGCGTCACGGCGTCGATCGCCGCGGCCTCGCCGGCGCCGCGCGCCGTGATTTACGTGAGCTGCGATCCCGCCACGCTGGCGCGCGATGTGGCGCGTTTGCCCGGGTTTCGCGTGGCGTCGTTGCAGGCGTTCGACATGTTCCCGCAGACCGCGCACGTCGAAACGGTGTGCGAGCTCGTACCGGCGTCCGAGACCGAGGCCGCGTGAAGTACTACGTCACGGTGAACGGCGAGGACCACGAGGTCACGCTCGACGAGAATGGCGTGCAGGTCGACGGCGAGCGCGTCTCGGCAACCGTTGAATCGGTCAGCGGGACCCCCGTTCGAATGGTCACGATCGGCGACGAGGTTCACCGGGTAGTTGTGCGACCCGCCGCCCGCGGTGCATACACGTTGTGGCTGGACGGCTATCGGTTCGAGGTCGAGGCGCTCGACGAACGCGCCCGCGCGATTCGCGAGCTCTCGGGAAAAAACGCGGGGCCGTCTGGACCGGCGCCGTTGGTCGCGCCGATGCCGGGACTCATCGTACGAGTCAACGCGCATCCGGGCGACGAAGTGCGGGCCGGCCAAGGGTTGGTGGTGATGGAGGCGATGAAGATGGAGAACGAGCTTCGCGCGCCGGCCGCGGGTCGCGTGCGCGCGATTCTCGCCACGCCGGGCACGGCGGTGGAGAAGGGCGCGGTGCTCATCGAGCTGGAGTGAACGTCACGCCACTACGGAGGATGGACATGCGCGGTTCGATTCTTCGCTCGATGCTCGCCGCCGCCGCGGTTCGCGCCGCGGGCGCTCAAACCGCTCAGACTCCCCCGGCCACCGACATTTTCCTCGCTCCAATCTCGATCTCCTCGACCGACGGCCGTCCGACGATCGGAAAGCCGGTCAACGTCACGAACCGTCCCGGCTACGACAACCAGCCCGCGTTCACGCCGGACAGCAAAGCCATCCTCTTCACCTCGATTCACGAGGACGGGCAGTCCGACATCTACCGCTACGACCTCGGCACGAAGGCGATCACGCGCGTCACCTCGACGCCCGAGAGCGAGTACTCGGCCACGATCATGCCGGGCGGACAGCGGTTCTCGGTGATTCGCGTCGAGCGCGATTCCGCGCAGCGGCTGTGGAGCTTTGCGATGGACGGCTCGGATCCGCAGCTACTTGTGCCGACGGTGAAGCCGGTCGGTTACCACGCGTGGATCGACCCGGACAATCTCGCGCTGTTCGTGCTGGGCAACCCGAACGCCCTCGTGCACTACGATCTACGCTCCGGGCACGCCGACACGCTCGCGCGCAACATCGGCCGCTCGCTCGCGCCGACGATCGGCGGCGGCGGCTTTTCGTTCACCGCGCACGACTCGACGGGCGCCGTGAAGCTGACGACGATGTCATGGCCCTACCAGACGAAAACCGACCTCGTGGCTCTGCCCCGCGGCTCGGAAGACATCGTGTGGGCCGCGCGCGACCTCGTCATCTCCTCGAACGGGTCGAAGCTCGTCTCGTGGAAGCCCGGCACACCGGACTGGCAGGACGTGGTCGACCTCGGCCCGTTCGGGCTGTCGCGCCTCTCGAGGCTCGCCGTCAGTCAGGACGGCAAGTGGCTCGCGATCGTCGCCGTTCCCGCGCCCTGAGCGTCAGCCCGTCGCGCGGGTCGACTGGGCCGTTTGCGGAAGGTGCTCCGCGTTGTGCTTGATCGTTTTGCCCTCGGCGAGGAACACCGCGTCCTCGCCGATGTTCGTCGCGAGATCGGCCACGCGCTCGAGGTTGCGGCTCACGAGTAGCAGCTCGAGCGACGGCGTGATCGTGCGCGCGTCCTCCATCATGTGCGTCACGAGGATGCGGAACACGGAGTTGTGCATCGCGTCCACTTCGTCGTCGGCGCGGCAGACGTCGCGGCCGAGCGCACCATCGGCGCGGACGAACGCGGTGAGCGCGTCGCGCAGCATCTGGCGCGCGCGGCGCGACATCTCGGCGATCTCCGGATCCGGCGTGATCAGCGTGCTGTTCGACGCGAGCCGCAGCGCGCTTTGCGCGATGTTCACCGCGTGGTCGCCGACGCGCTCGAGGTCGTTGGCGACCTTGATCGACGCGATGATGAAGCGAAGGTCGCGCGCCATCGGCTGCTGGAGGGCCAGCAACCCGATCGCCTGGTCCTCGATCTCCAGCTCGAGCGCGTCCACGTCGCGATCGGTCGTCAGCACGGCGTCGGCGAGGCTTGCGTCGCGGCTCAGCAGCGCGTCGACCGAGAGGTCGAGCAGCGACGTCGCGAGATCCGACATGTCGAGCAGGCGCTGCTTCAGCTGCGCCAATTGATCGTGGAAATGGCGGAAGCCTGTGGTGCTTGGCTCTACCGACGTGGTCATCCGAACCTCCCCGTGATGTACGCCTCGGTGCGCTCGTTCTGGGGGCTCGTGAACATCCGGTCGGTCGGGCCCGATTCGATGAGCTGTCCAAGGTAGAAGAACGCGGTCACGTCGGAGACGCGCGCCGCCTGTTGCAAATTATGCGTGACGATGACGATCGTCAGATCGCGCCGCAATTCATACACCAACTCTTCGACGCTCTGCGTGGCGATCGGGTCCAACGCGCTCGCCGGTTCGTCGAGGAGCAGCACGTCGGGCTCGTTGGCCAGCGCGCGCGCGATGCAAAGCCGCTGCTGTTGGCCGCCGGACAGCGCGAGTGCGCTGTCGCGAAGGCGCGTCTTGACTTCTTCCCAGAGCGCCGCGCGACGCAGCGCCGACTCGACGATCGCGTCGAGATCTTCGCGCTTGTTCACGCCGCCGATGCGCGGCCCATAGGCCACGTTGTCGTAGATGGACTTCGGAAACGGGTTCCACCGCTGGAACACCATACCGACGCGGCGCCGCAGCGAGACGGGATCCTTGTCGGCGAAGACGTCGGTGCCGTCGACGCGAATGCTTCCCTCGTGTCGCACCCCGGGCAGCAGCGCATTCATGCGGTTGATCGAGCGCAGGAACGTCGACTTGCCGCACCCCGACGGCCCGACGAGCGCCGTCACGGTGCGCGGCTGCATGGAGAGCGTGATGCCGTGCAGCGCCTGCTTCTCGCCGTACCAGAACGAAAAATTGTCCGCTTCGACGGAGCCGCGTCCCGCGGCGGCCGACACGGCGTTCCTCGAGGGCTCGAGCGTGATCGCGCTCACCCAAACCGTCCGGTGACGTACGCTTCGGAGCGCGGATCGCTCGGCGCGGTGAACATCGTGTTCGTCGCCGTGAATTCGATCAGCTCTCCGTTCAGCATGAACGCCGTCTTGTCCGAGATGCGCGCCGCCTGCTGCATGTTGTGCGTCACGATGATGATCGTCACCTCGGCGCGGAGCTCGTAGACGAGCTCCTCGACGCGTTGGGTGCTGATCGGGTCGAGCGACGCGGTCGGCTCGTCGAGCAGGATCACCGTCGGCGACGTCGCGAGCGCGCGCGCGATGCAAAGACGCTGCTGCTGACCGCCCGAGAGCGCGACGGCGCTCGCCGACAGCCGGTCTTTCGCTTCTTCCCAGAGCGCGGCACGGCGCAGCGCGCGCTCGACGATGTCGTCGGTCTCACGCCGCGACGGACGCTCGCCGCGCGGCAGCACGGCGAGTCCGGCCGCGACGTTGTCTCGGATCGACATGGTCGGGAAGGGCGTCGGCCGCTGGAACACCATGCCGATGTGCCTGCGGACGGCTGCGGGAGACACTCCGCGACCATAGATGTCGCGGCCCTCGAAACGGATCTCGCCCTCGACGCGGGCGGTCGGAACCGTCTCGTGCATCCGGTTGATGCAGCGGAGCAGCGTCGACTTGCCGCATCCCGACGGGCCGATGATGGCCACGACCTGCTTCGGCTGCACGACGAAGGAGACGTCGCGCACGACGCGCACGGCGCCGAAGTAGGCGTCCAGCGACTCGATCGACACGCAGGGCGGCGGGGCCTCTGCCCGCGGCGCCTCAATCGCCGCCGAGGCCGTAGCGGGCACGCGTGGCGAACCGCGCCGCGAGACTGATGATGAAGACGAGCGCGAGGAGGACGAGCGCTCCGGCCCAGGCTTGTCTGTGCCAGTCGTCGTAGGGAGAAATCGCATAGGAATAGATGGACATCGGTAAGGCGGCGATCGGCTTGAACGGCGAGAACGACCAGAACTGGTTGCCGAACGCGGTGAAGATGAGCGGCGCCGTTTCGCCGGCGACGCGCGCGACGGCGACGAGCGCCCCCGTCACGATCCCCGGCAATGCGGTCCGCAGGACGACGCTCAGCGACGTCCGCCATTTGGTGTAGCCGAGCGCCAGCGCCGCTTCGCGTAGCGACGTCGGCACGACGCGAATCATCTCTTCCGTCGCGCGCGTCACGAGCGGGATCATCATCGCGCCGAGCGCCAATCCGCCGGCGAGCGCCGAGTAGTGGTGCAGCGGCCGCACGAGTACCTGCCACGCGAAGATGCCGATCACGATCGACGGCAATCCGTTGAGCACGTCGGAGAGAAAGCGTACGGCGTTGGCGGTTCGCGTCCCGCGCTGCTCCGCGAGGAACAACCCTGCGCCGATTCCGATCGGCAGTCCGACCAGACTGGCGATGGCGACAAGGATCAGCGTGCCGACCATCGCGTTCGCCATGCCGCCGCCAGGTTCACCCGCGGGCACGGGAGGCTGGGTGAAGAACGACCACCCGACCGACGACGCGCCCTGCTTGATGAGGTAGACGAGAATCAGAATGAGCGGCAGCGCTACGACGGCCGCCGACAAATAGCTGGCGCTCACCATGACGTAGTTGACCACGCGCCGTCGTCCCCTCGTCTGGCGCGCGCGTTTGGCGAGCAATTCGCGGTGCGAGCTCACCGCCTCCGCGCGAGGACGAGCGGTCGCCGCCGTCATGGTGCGCCCGCCGGTCCGCGCGCGGTGCGCCACACGAGCCACCGCGCGATCGCGTTCACGATGATCGTGACGACGAGCAGCCCGAATCCCACCGCCATCAGGGCCGAAACGTGGATCTCGTTCGTCGCCTCGCTGAACTCGTTCGCGATCACCGATGCCATCGTGTAGCCGGGTGCGAAGAGCGAGGCCGAGATCTCGTGGCGATTGCCGATGACCATGGTCACGGCCATCGTCTCACCGAGGGCGCGGCCGAGGCCGAGAATCACGCCGCCGATGATGCCCGATCGCGCGTAGGGAAGGACGGCGTCCCAAATCATTTCCCACCGCGTGGCGCCGAGCGCGAGCGCGGCTTCGCGCTGAGACCGCGGCACCGCCATCAGCACTTCGCGCGTCACGGCGGAGATGTACGGCAGGATCATGATCGCGAGGATGCAGCCCGCGGCGAGCATGCTCGGTCCGTACGCTGGTCCGGAGAAGAGCGGCAATCCACCGAGGTGCAGCGTGTCGCGGATGAACGACATCACCGACTCGCGCAGAAATGGCACGAGGACGATGATGCCCCACAATCCGTAGACGACGCTCGGGATCGCGGCGAGCAGGTCAACGAGAAACGCGATCGGCTGCCTCAGCCATCGCGGGGCGAACTCCGAGAGAAAAATCGCGACCCCGACGGCGAGCGGAGTCGCGATGATGAGGGCGAGAATCGAAGAGACGACGGTGCCGAACACGGCCGGGGCGGCGCCGAACCTCCCATTGACGTCGTCCCATTCGCTCGTCGTATAGAAGCTGAAGCCAAAATGCCGCAGCGCCGGCCACGCGCCGCGCAGCACTTCCCAGGCGATGAACAGGAGCAGCGCCGGGATGATGAGGGCGAACGCCGTCGTCACGCCCTGGTAGAGGCGGTCGCCCACGGGGGTGCTGTCCATGGCACGGCTGTCGGCTGACGACGGCCCTTCCCCCACGGCGGGGTCGCTCGGTCGAGATGCGATGGTGGTCACCGGGATGAACCTCACGCGCGACTGAAACCGTCGGGCGGACGTTCTGTAACGGCCGCGTAACGGACCGCGGAAAATCCAGCGACGGGACGGCCATGGTCGGGTGACGGAAGTGTTACGCCAAGCGGGGCCGCTCTTTACGGACTCTGAGTTCCTTCTTCGTCTGCCACCCCTCTCCAGGAGCAGACGTGATCGAACGACTTGGCAAACTCATCGGCGCCGCGGCCGCCGTGATGATGGCCGCCACGCCAGCGTGCAGTGCGCAGGATCTGAACGGTGCTGGTGCCACGTTCCCGCAGCCGATCTACAACAAGTGGTTCAACGAGTACAAGACCGCGAAGGGTGTCGCGATCAACTATCAGGGCATCGGTTCCGGCGGCGGAATCAAGGCACTGCAGGAAGGAACCGTCGACTTTGGCGCGAGCGACGCTCCGATGAGCGATGCGGAAATCGCCGCGCTGAAGACTCCCGCGCTTCACATCCCGACGGTGCTTGGCGCGGTCGTCATCACGTACAACCTGCCGGAAGTCACGAAGCAGCTCATGCTGACCGGTCCGGTGGTCGCCGACATCTTCCTCGGCAAGGTCACCAAATGGAATGCGCCCGAGATCGCCGCGCTGAACAAGGGCGTCGCGCTGCCGAACAAGGACATTCTCGTGGTGCATCGCACGGACGCGAGCGGCACGACGTACATCTTCACCGACTACCTCACGGCGGTGAGCCCCGCGTGGGCATCGGGACCGGGCAAGGGTAAAGACGTGAAGTGGGCGGTCGGGCTCGGGGGGGCTCAGAACGCCGGCGTCATGGGTCAGGTTCGGCAGCTCCCCGGATCGATTGGCTACGTCGAGCTCGCGTACGCCAAAGAGAACAAAGTTCCCTTCGCGGCGCTCAAGAACGCGGCCGGCAATTTCGTCGAGCCATCGATCGCGTCGGTCACGGCTGCCGCCGCGGGCGTCGCGGCAAAGCTGCCGCCGACGACGGACTTCCGCGTGTCGATCGTGAACTCACCGGCGCCGGATGCCTATCCGATCGCGTCGTTCACGTACCTGTTGGTCCCCGAGAAGTGGGCGGATGCAGCGAAGGCCAAGAAGTTCACCGACTTCTTGAAGTGGGCCCTGCACGACGGTGAAAAAGAAGTGGAGGCGCTGAACTACGCTCCGCTTCCGCCCAACGTCGTCGCGATTCTCGACAAGCGCATCGCTTCGGTCAAGTAGGTCGCAGTCAGGCGCAACTCCCCCACAAACTTTCCTAATGAAACCCTCCTTCCTGCGATTCCTTGCCGGCGGCGTCGCCGCGCCCGCCTTCCTCTCTTTCCTCGCGGGCGCGCAGACGCCAACCGCACCTTCAGCTCCGCCCGCGACCGCGGGATTCGATTTCTCCGGCGTCATTTTCGGCAACTGGCAGATCAAGACGGATTCGGCGTCGAAGGCAAATCTGGGTGGCTCGAGCCCGAACCTGTTCGACCTCGGCCGCGCCTACCTCACGTTCCGTATGCCGGCCGGGGAGAACGGCGCGATTCGTATCACGACTGATGTATTCCAAAACACGAATCCCGCGCAGAACACCTACTACCAGGGCTGGGTCATTCGGGCGAAGTACGCGTACCTGCAGTACACGGGTCTGAGGAACGAATTCGGGACGGGCTCGAGTTTGGTCGGTCGACTCGGCTTGTTGCACACGGTGATGATCGACTACGAGGAGCAGTTTTGGCCGCGGTATCTGCAGCAGACGGCCATCGAGAAGAACGGATTCTTCTCGTCGTCCGACATGGGTCTCGCCGGGGTCGCCACGCTTGGCAACCGCTGGGGCGAGATCTATGGCACGATCACGAACGGCAGCGGCTACACCTCGTACGACAACCCGGGAGCCGCCGGCCAGGCGCAGGCGGTCGGAACGAACCGGTTCAAAGATTTCGGCATTCGAGCGTCGATCACGCCGTTCGGGCACGATCAGAACCTCAACAGCTACATTCGCAACATCTCGATCACGCCGTGGGGATACTTGGGGTGCAACGGCAGTGCGTTCCAGTCCGGCGGCGCGGGACAGGTCGGACCGGGCACCAACGGCGCCATCACGGACTGCATGTCCCGCAATCGCTTCGGCGTGTTCGCGGCGATGAAGGATTCCACGATTTGCGACATGCGAAATGGCGGGCGCTGCCGACTGACCGCCGGCCTACAGTTCGCCCAGCGCCGCGACGAGAGCGATAACGGCGGCAACACGGTCGCGAGCCCGCGCGTCGTGCACGACTCGACGGGTCGGGTCTTCGACGGCTTCCTCTTCATTCGTCCGGTCGAGGTTTTCAATCCGTCGCAGCACTCGCCGTTCAGCCTGGTCGCGCGGTTCGACCACTTCACGCCGCAGACCGATCCGAGCTCGAGCGTCCCCGGTGCGGCCAACTATGGTGGGGACACGCCGGCCTACAATTTCTGGGTCCTCGGCGCCTCGTACGATGTGAACCAGAAAATCACGCTGACGGCGGACTATCAGAACCAGACGCCGACCGATTTTCCGCTGGCGATCGGGACGAACGTTCGCCCGACCCCGACGTCGTCGATCTTCTTCCTGCATTTCGTGGTGAATTTCTAGGGCACGGTATCAGGTGGCCGGTCACCGGTCACCGAAACGCAAAGGGGCAACGACGGCCCGGCGGTTCGCGCCGGGCCGTCGCGCTCGCTGCCTGCCATCGAGCCTCTAATCAGTTCCCGGTGACCGGTGACCGGAGACCAGTGACCGGTGACCGCAGTTTTCAGATTGACACTCTCTCTGCGCCTATCTACCTTAAAGGTCTGTCAAAAAAGGCCTTAGCCGGCCTTGCCGAGACCCGGGTTGCACTACGCACCGGTGAGGCGCTGGACCCACATCAGTTCGTCGGATCAATGAAAACGTTTTCCGCCACGCCGCGCGACATCGAGCAGCGGTGGTTCATCGTCGATGCGGACGGCATGGTGCTCGGGCGCCTCGCCGCCGAGGTCGCGCGTGTCATCCGCGGCAAGCACAAACCGATCTTCACCCCGCACATGGATACCGGTGACAACGTCATCGTGATCAACGCGTCGAAGGTGAAGGTGACCGGCAAGAAGAGTGAGCAGAAGCAATACTTTCGTCACACGGGCTACATGGGGCACGAGCGATTCACGCCGTTCGGCACGATGCTCGCCAAGCATCCCGAGCGCGTGATCGAGAAAGCGGTCCACGGTATGCTGCCGAAGACGGCGCTCGGCCGTCAGGTGCTGCGGCGCAAACTGCGCGTGTTCGCGGGTGCCGACCATCCGCATGCCGCGCAGCAGCCGACGCCGTTGACCTTCAAAAAGAGCGAGAAGTAGCAATGGCCGACATGCAATCCATTCACGCGATCGGCCGCCGCAAGGAAGCCGTCTGTCGTGTGTTCGTGAAGCCCGGCTCGGGCAAGTGGGATGTGAACGGCCGGACGCTCGGCGACTACTTCCCGCGGGCCGCGCTCGTGAGCGCGATCCAGCAGGCGTTCGTCGCGACCGACACGCTCGGCCGCTTCGACGTCCGGGCGAACGTGGACGGCGGCGGGCAGACCGGTCAGGCCGGCGCGCTCCGTCTCGCGGTGGCTCGTGCGCTGGTGAAGATCGACGAGGCGCATCGGCGCAAGCTGCGCGACCTCGGTCTGCTCACGCGCGACGCACGCTCGGTCGAGCGCAAGAAACCGGGCCGTCCGAAGGCCCGTAAGCGGTTCCAGTTCTCGAAACGGTAGGCGGACGGGTGGACCGGTGGACAGGTGGACCGGTCACGACGCAGCATCGAGGACGCAGGTCCGAGGTTGCAGTTGCGGTCCGCCGGTCTACCGGTCCCCCGGTCCACCGGATTTCACAGGGTGTTCGAGCAGTGGCCGGGTGCCGGATTTCTCCGGTCGGCCGAGCGGTGAAGACACCCGACGACAAAAAACCAAACGAGGTTCGTTTCGCATGGCAGATCAGCAAAACTCGCATTCACCCACGCTCGAGGCGCTTCTTGCCGCCGGCGTGCACTTCGGCCACCAGACCCGTCGGTGGAATCCGAAGATGCGCCGGTTCATCTTCGCCGAGCGCAACGGCATCCACATCATCGACCTGCAGAAGACCCTTCGGCAGATCGATCTGGCTCAGAAGCTGGCGCGCGATGTCGTGCTGCGCGGAGAGCACGTGCTCTTCGTGTGCACGAAGCCGCAGCTGGCGAGCCTCGTGAAGACGGAAGCCGAACGCGCCGGCGCGCTCTACATCACCGAGCGCTGGCTCGGCGGCCTGCTCACCAACTTCCAGACGGTGAAGAAGCAGGTGCGCCGCATGAAGGAGCTGGAGACGGGCGGCGAGGAAGGCGGCGAGTTCGAGAACTACACGAAGAAGGAACAGCTCATGCTTCGGCGTGAGCGCGAGAAGCTCTCGAAGTATCTCTACGGCATTCGCAACATGACGCGGCTGCCGGGCATTCTCTTCGTCGTGGACTCGAAGAAAGAGCGCATCGCCGTGAACGAGGCGAACAAGCTCGGCATTCCGATGATCGCCATCGTCGACACGAACGCCGATCCGGATCTCATCACGGTGCCGATCGCCGGCAACGACGACGCGATTCGTTCGGTCGAGCTGATCACGAAAGCGATCGCCGACGCCGTCATCGAGGCCCGCCGCGAGGCGCCGGTCCGCGAAGAGGTCGAAGAGGGCGAGAGCTACACGTACAGCTCGGACCGTGGCGCGGAGCCGGCCGGCGAAGAAGATCGCCGTCGTCGTCGCCGTCCACGCCGCCGCCGCGCCAAGCCCGAGGCGATCGCGGCGCGACTCAAGGGACCGGGCGAGGGCGGAGCGGGCGCGGAAGCAGGGGGAGAGGGGAGCGCGGAGGCGTCGGAGGGGTAATCCTCTGACCGGTTGTCTCCAACCGACCGTATCACCCGCCGCCGCCGGACTCGTTGCCGGCGGCGTTTCCATGACCAAGTACACTTCTGTCTGAACTTTTTGTCTGACTGGTATCCGACAATGACTGCTACGATCACCGCCAAAGACGTTGCCGCGCTGCGCGAGAAGACCGGCGCCGGCATGATGGATTGCAAGAAGGCCCTCGAGGAGACCGAAGGAAATCTCGACAGGGCCGTGGAGTTGCTGCGCTCGAAGGGCGCCGCGAAGGCCGAGAAGCGCGCGGGGAGGCAGACCATGGAAGGCGTCATCGCCAACTACGTCCACCACAACGGCAAGATCGCCGTGCTGGTCGAGGTGAACTGCGAGACGGACTTCGTGGCGCGCACCGAGGACTTCCAGCAGCTGGGGAAGTACCTCGCGGAGCACATCGCCGCCGCCGACCCGATCGCCATCGACAAGGAATCGATCCCGCAGGAGAAGATCGACTCCGAGCGCCGCATCTTCACCGAGCAGGTGAAGGCGGAGGGTAAGCCGGACCATCTCATCGACAAGATCGTCGAGGGGAAGGTGCAGGCGTTCTATAAGGACGTCGCGCTGCTGCACCAGGCTTGGGTGCGCGACACCGCCAAGACGATCGGCGATCTGGTGAAAGAGGTCTCGGCCAAGACGGGCGAGAACGTCAAGGTTCGCCGGTTCGTGCGGTATCAGCTGGGAGCGTAAGTCGGGAGGGCAACATTCGGACGCTGACACGAGGGATGAACACACCCGCATGCCAGAGCTGAAATACCCGCGCGTCTTGCTGAAACTGTCCGGCGAAGCCTTGGCCGGCGACAAGGGTTTCGGATACGACTTCGATACGGTGAGTCGACTCGCCGACGAAGTCGTTTCCGTGTTGAGCACCGGAGCATCCGTCGGCCTGGTGATCGGCGGCGGCAACATCGTGCGCGGTTCGCAACTGTCGAAGACCGGCATGGATCGCGTCGCCGCCGATTACATGGGCATGCTCGGCACGGTGATCAACGCGCTCGCGCTGCAGGACGTGCTCGAGCGCCGCGGCGTGGACACGCGCGTCATGACGGCGATCCGCATGGAGGAGTTGGCGGAGCCGTACATTCGCCGACGCGCGGTCCGCCACCTCGAGAAGGGGCGCCTGGTCATCTTCGCCGGCGGTACGGGCAATCCGTACTTCTCCACGGACACCGCGGCGGTATTGCGCGCGATTCAGATCAAGGCGAACGTCATCATCAAAGCGACGAGCGTGGAGGGCGTCTACTCGGCGGACCCGAAGCGCGAACCGAACGCGAAGTTCTACGACGAGATCAGCTTCCGCGATGTGATCGTGGAGGAGCTCAAAGTGATCGATCAGACGGCGATCACGCTCTGCCGCGAGAACGCGCTTCCGCTGATCGTTCTCAACATCCACCGTCCGGGCTCGGTCGTCGCGGCGATCCGCGGCGAACGGGTCGGCACCCTGGTTCGATGAGCAACATCCAACAAACGCTGAAGGACGCTCGCGCCGGCATGGACAAGGACATCGCGCACGTGAAGCACGAGTTCTCGTCCGTGCGCTCCGGCAAAGCCAGCCCCAACATGCTCGACACCGTTCGCGTCGAGATGTACGGGCAGCAGATGCAGCTCAACCAGGTCGCGACGATCAACGCGCCGGAGCCGCGCGTGCTCATCGTGACTCCGTTCGACAAGAGCCAGATCAAGATCGTCGAAAAGGCGATCCGCGAGGCCGAGCTGGGTCTCGAGCCGTCCGCGCAGGGCGCGATCATCCGCGTTCCGCTTCCGGCGATGAACGAACAGCGCCGCAAGGAGCTGGTGAAAGTCGTTCACAAATACGCGGAAGAAGGGAGGGTCGCGATCCGTCACGCGCGCACGCACGCGCGCGAAGCGCTCAAGAAGCTCGCCGGCGTTTCGGAGGACGACGTCAAGCACGCCGAGAAGGACCTCCAGAAGCTGCACGACGATTACATCCACAAAGTGGACGAGCTGATCAAGGCGAAAGAAGCCGAGATCATGGAAGTGTGAGCACCGTTTGAGCTCCGAGCTCGCGCGCCGCGTAGCATTTGGCGTCGTCGCCGCGCCGATCGCGGTTGCCATCGTGTTGTACGGCGGAGCGCCGCTCGCGGCGCTCCTCGCCATCGCCTCGGCGCTCGCGGCGTCGGAATTCTTTCGCATGGCGCGCGCGACCGGGCTGACGCCGATCGACAACGCGGGAGTCGTCATCGCCGGACTGACGCCGCTCGTCGTACACGCGCGCTTTCTGCACCTGTACGATCCGGACGCATCGATCGGCGTCCTGTCGCTGGCGTCGATCGCCATGCTCGTCGTGCTGACGCTGGCGATCTGGCTGCGCGGCGTGACCGGAAAGCCGATCGGCGCGGTGGGCGCCACGATCTTCGGCGCGGCGTACACGGGCGGGATGCTCAGCTTCGCCTACGGCATCCGCTATCACGACTACGCGTTCGCGCCGGCCGCCGTCACGCTGGGCGGCTGGAGCTTCTCGGTCGCGTCGGGCGGCCTGTTGCTCCTCGTTCCCGTGTTGGCGACTTGGGCGTCGGACACGGGCGCCTACGTCGTCGGGCGCACGATGGGGAAGCACAAGCTCATTCCTTCGGTGAGCCCGGGAAAGACGATCGAGGGTACAATCGGGGGATTGATCGCCAGCGTGCTCGTATCCTGGGTGCTCGTGCGATGGTTGCTGCGTCCCGCCGCGCATCTCGATTTCCGCTCGGCGCCGGTCGGCGTCATCGCGTACGGCATCGTGGTGAGCATCGTCGCTCAGATCGGCGACATCGCCGAGTCGTTGCTCAAGCGCGATGCGGGGGTCAAGGACAGTTCGACCCTCATTCCCGGCCACGGCGGTGTCCTCGACCGCGTCGATAGTCTTCTATTTGTGTTTCCCGTCTCGTACGTCCTTTTCGGTTGGTTGCTGACGTGGGCGCCGTCATGACCGCGGCGTCCGATCGCCCTCGTGGCGTCGCGATCCTCGGGTCGACGGGGTCGATCGGTACAACCGCGCTCCGTGTGCTCGAGCGCCAGCGCGATCGCTTTCGCGTGGCCGCGCTCACGGCATACGACAACGCGCGTCTGCTCGCCGAACAGGCCGATCGCTTCGCGCCGAATTTCGTCGGCATCGTCGGCAACGGAGGCGGCGCCGCATCGCACCCGGGCTGGCACCTCGGCGAGTCGTGTCTCGTCGACGCCGCGCGGCGCGACGACGTGGACATCGTCCTCAACGCCGTCGTCGGCGCGGCCGGACTCGAAGCGACGCTCGCCGCGCTGAGCGCCGGAAAGCGCGTCGCGCTCGCCAACAAGGAAACGCTGGTCATGGGCGGGCCGCTCGTGACCGAGGCGTGCCGGACGGGCGGCGGCGAAATCATCCCGGTGGACAGCGAGCACAGCGCGATTTTGCAGTGCATCACGGGCAAGCCGGGCGTCGAGGTTCGGAGAATCATCATCACCGCGTCGGGCGGGCCGTTCCGCGGATGGAGCGGTGAACGACTGGAGCGCGCGACGCTCGAGGACGCTCTTCGGCACCCGACGTGGCGGATGGGGCGGAAGATCACGGTCGACTGCGCCACGCTGGCGAACAAGGCGCTCGAGGTCATCGAGGCGCACTTCCTCTTCGGGCTGCCGTACGACAAGATCGAGGTCGTCGTACATCCGCAGAGTGTCGTCCACTCGATGGTCGAGTTCGTCGACGGCAGCGTGCTCGCACAGCTGGGGGTGCCAAGCATGGAGCTTCCCGTGCTTTATGCCCTCACGCATCCGGACCGCGTTCCGGACTCGGGGGTACCACCTTTTGACCCGGTCGCGCTGTCGCCGCTCACCTTCGAGCCGCTCTCGGTGGAGCGGTTTCCGGCGTTCGCGCTGGGGGTCGCCGCGGGCCGGCGCGGAGGGGTCGCGCCGGCGGTGTTCAATGCCGCGAACGAGGCGGCCGTGGCACTTTTCCTGTCGGGACGAATCCGGTTCGCCGAGATCGGTCCGGCGATTCGTGATACGCTGGACTCGCTCAGCCACGTCGGCGGCGACAATCGCGACGCGATCCTCGCCGCCGACGCGGCGGCGCGTGCTCATGTGAAGGAACGGTTCGGATGCTAGGTCACGTTGTTCAGGCGATTCTCGCGCCGGTGTTGGTCTTCGGCCTCGTGATTTTCGTTCACGAGTTCGGACACTTCATCGCGGCGAAGGCACTCGGCGTCTATGCGCCGCGGTTTTCGATCGGCTTCGGACCGGCCATCTTCCGCAAGCGCCGCGGCGAGACCGAATACGTGCTCGCATGGTTGCCGCTCGGCGGCTACGTGCGCATGGCGTCCCGCCACGATGCGGAGACCGCGTTTCTCGAGGGAGGCACGGAGGAAGGAACCGCCCGCACCGAGAACGATCCGGACTACGATCCGAACGCGATGATCCCGTTCGGACCCAAGAAGGTGCCGGAGGATCGCTGGTTCGAGAGCAAGCCGCTCTGGGCGCGCGTGGTCATCATGAGCGCCGGCGTGGCGATGAACACGGTGCTCGCCGTGGCGGTCGCGACGTGGATCGCTCTGCACTACGGTGTCGTCGTTTATCCGGCGTCGGTCGTTGGCGCCGTTCGCGCGCCATCGTCCGTTCCGGCTCTCGCGCAGCTGCAATCCGGTGACTCGATCGTCGCCGTGAATGGGCACACCGTCCGCGACTGGGACGAGGTGGACGAGAAGGTGCTCGAGTCGGCGGGGTCGGTCGAGCTGACGACGCAACGCGGACGCGTTTTGGTGCCGCTCGCCGACGCGACGACGCCCGTGACGGTGCTCGAGTCGCTGGTTCCGTTCCTGCCGCCCGTGATCGACACGGTGTTCCCGAACGATCGCGCGATGGCCGGCGGACTGCGCGAAGGTGACTCGGTTGTGAGCGTCGGGGGCGCGCCGGTGCGCTCGTGGAGCGACATCGTCGATCGCGTGTCACCGTCGGCGGAGCACTCGATCGATTTCGTCGTGCGCCGCGGCGCGGCCACGGACACGCTGCACATCACTCCGAAGGCCGTCACCGAAACGGATTCGGCGACGTCGCGTTCGAAGACCGTTGGCAAGATCGGCGCGGGCGCGAAGAATCCTGTGTACGTGTCGTCGGTGAACCTCGCGGGCGCGTTCCGGTGGGGCGCGAGAAAGACGAAGTCCGATGCGGGCGGCGTGTTCACCGTGTTGCACCAGATCGGCAGCGGTCAGCGGTCGGTTTCGGAGCTCGGCGGTCCGATCGCGATCACGCGACAAGCGGTGACGGCGGCGGGGCTGGGATTCGA
This sequence comes from Gemmatimonadaceae bacterium, assembly GCA_036003045.1. Lineage (NCBI taxonomy): Bacteria > Pseudomonadati > Gemmatimonadota > Gemmatimonadia > Gemmatimonadales > Gemmatimonadaceae > Gemmatimonadaceae bacterium. Next base: position 31,975 of record DASYSS010000020.1, on the reverse strand, counting down.
CAAGGTGCTCTACCTGATCGTGCTGTTGAGCATCAACGTCGCGGTGCTCAACCTGCTCCCGATTCCGATTTTGGACGGCGGTCAAATCCTGATCAACGTTCTGGAATCGGCGAAGGGGAGTCCGTTCAGTCTTCGGACGCGCGAGTACATCCTGCGCTTTGGGTTGCTGGCGATCGCGCTGTTGTTCGTGATCGTGATGTACAACGACACCCGCGCGGGATTCGTGAGCTTCTTCGGCTGGATTCAGCACCTCTTCGGCGCTTGAGTCGTGTCGCGTAAGGCGTTGCAAGCGGCCCCTTTACAACGGGTCCCAGCGCGCTTAACCTTCTCAGCTGTCAACGAAAACAGACACGCCGCCAGGCCGGCGGAGACATCGGGACACACCAGCACATGGCTTTTGCAAAGGGTTCGACGATCCAGAAGTACAAGTCGCACGAGACGGACACTGGATCGACGCGCGTTCAGGTGGCGTTGCTCACCGAGCGCATCAGGTTTCTGGAAGACCATTTCCGCGCGCACAAGAAGGATCACCACGGCCGACGTGGGCTCCTCAAGATGGTAGGCAAACGCCGCCGTCTACTGAACTACATGAAGCGCACGGATGTCTCCGGATACCGACAGACCGTTTCAGAGCTCGGACTCCGCTACTGACCGGCGGACGAGCATAACCGCGCGGGCGCACACTCGGTGCGACCCGCGCGTTTTGTCATTGTCGTCAATTTTTTTCCAGGCTGATCTCAGCCGCACTCAGGCACACAAGCAATGATGCATCGCGTTGAAAAGACCTTCGCCGGGCGCCGCCTCGTCATCGAGACCGGGCGCATGGCCAAGCAGGCCGCCGGTTCCGCGCTCGTTCAATTCGGCGACACGATGGTGCTCGCCGCCGTCACCGTGAGCGACACGCAGAGCCCGCTCGACTTCTTCCCGCTTCTCGTGGAGTACCGCGAGAAGACCTACGCCGCCGGAAAGATCCCCGGCGGCTACATCAAGCGCGAAGGCCGGCCGAGCGACACCGAGATCTTATCGGCGCGGATTGTCGATCGTTCTGTTCGCCCGCTCTTTCCCGAGGGCTTCAAGAACGAAGTCCAGGTCTTCATCTACGTGATCTCGGCCGACCAGGAGAACGCGCCCGACGTGCTCGCGCTCGTCGCCGCGTCGGCCGCGCTCAACGCGTCGAAGATTCCGTTCACGACGCCCGTCGCCGCGACGCGCATCGGCCGCATCCAGGACAAGTGGGTGCTCAACCCGACGTACGAGCAGCTCGCCTACAGCGACATGGAGCTCGTGGTCGCCGGCTCCGCCGACTCGATCAACATGGTCGAAGGCGGCGCGCTCGAGGTGAGCGAAGAAGACGTCGTCGAAGCGCTCACCGTCGCGCAGAAGGGCATCCGCGAGCTGATCGCCGCGCAGGAAGAGCTGTTCAAAGCGATGGCCAGCGAGCGGCCCGCCAAGATGGAGTGGACGAAGGCGCCGATCGATCACACGCTCCACGCCAAGGTGCAGGATCTCGCCAACGGCAAGATCAAGGACGCGCTCAATCAGAAGGACAAGCACGGGCGCATCGCCGCGGTCGAGCGGGTGAAGCAGGAGATTCAGACGCAGCTGCTCGTCGATTTCCCGGACGGCAGCAAGGACATCAAGTCGCTGCTCGGCGACGTCGAATACAACCAGCTTCGCTCCCAGGTGCTCGAGAGCGGTCACCGGGTGGACGGCCGCAAGCCGAACGAAGTCCGCCCGATCACGATCGACACCAGCGTGATTCCGCGTGCCCACGGCTCGGCGCTCTTCACCCGCGGGCAGACGCAGGCGCTCGTCGCGGCGACGCTGGGTACCGCGAACGACGTGCAGCGCTACGAGACCGTGAACGAGCCGAAAGAGTCGACCAAGTCGTTCATGCTGCACTACAACTTCCCGCCGTTCTCGACGGGCGAAGTGCGTCCGATGCGCGGCACCTCGCGTCGCGAGATCGGCCACGGCAACCTCGCTGAGCGCGCGCTGCAGGGGGTGCTCCCCGCGTTCGACGAGTTCCCGTACACGATCCGCATCGTCTCCGACATTCTCGAGTCGAACGGCTCGTCGTCGATGGCATCGGTGTGCGGCGGCTCGCTCGCGCTCTTCGACGCCGGCGTGCCGATTCGTTCGGCCGTGGCCGGCGTGGCGATGGGCCTCATCAAGGAAGGGAAGAAGTACGCGATCCTCACCGACATCCTCGGCACCGAGGATCACCTCGGCGACATGGACTTCAAGGTCGCCGGCACGAAGACCGGGATCACCTCGATTCAGATGGACATCAAGATCGAGGGACTCGATCTGAGCATCATGAAAGAGGCGCTCGCGCAGGCGAAGGAAGGCCGCCTTCACATCCTCGGCGAGATGGACAAAGCGCTCACCGCGGCGCGTCCGGATCTTTCGCCATTCGCGCCGCGCATCGTCACGATGCAGATCAGCCCCGAGAAGATCGGCGATCTCATCGGACCGAAGGGCAAGACGATTCGTGGGATTCAGGACGAGACGGGCGCCGAGCTCACGGTCGATGACACCGGTCTGGTGACGATCGCCGCTGTCGGCGGGGAGTCGATGGAACGCGCGCGTCAAATGGTTCAGGCTCTCACCGCCGAGCCGGTCGTCGGCGAGACGTACGAGGGTATGGTCAAGACGACGACGCCGTTCGGCGCGTTCGTGGAGATCATGCCGGGCACCGAAGGGCTCGTGCACATCTCGGAGATGCGCCACGAGCGCACCGAGAAGACCGAGGACGTGGTCAAGAAGGGCGACCGCGTGAAGGTCAAGCTCATCGACCGCGACGAACGCGGACGGCTCCGTCTGTCGATGAAGGCGCTCTTGCCGCGGCCTGAAGGGATGCCGGAGCCCGAGCCGGGCAACGGCGGCGGGGAGCAGGGCGGTCGCCGTGAAGGCGGCGACCGTGGCGAACGCGGTGATCGTGGCGGACGTCCGCGCCGCGGATCGCGGGGCGGGGAACGCTCGCGTCGGGAGTGAGCTCCTCGCTGGTGATCGGCTCCGCTTCGCGCGACGGCGGAAGCGGACTGCATCGAACAGTTCTGCCCAACGGACTGACCGTACTCTCGGAGCACATGCCTGGAGTGCGGTCCGTGTCGTTCGGCGCATGGGTGCGCGCCGCCTCGCTGCACGAGCCGCGGGAGAGGATGGGCGTGTCGCACCTGCTCGAGCACATGGTGTTCAAGGGGACGAGGCGCCGAAGCGCGCACGAGATCGCGCTGTCACTCGAGGCGCTGGGCGGTTCGCTCGACGCGTATACCTCGCGTGAACACACGGTGTACCAGGGGCGCGTCCTCGACGAACATCTGACGGAGGCGGCCGACGTGATCGCCGACATCGTGTTCCGCCCGACGTTGCGCGCCTCCGATCTCACCCTCGAGCGCAAAGTGATTCTCGAGGAGATCGGGATGGTCGAAGACACGCCCGACGATCTCGTATTCGAGATTCATAACGAAGCCCTCTGGGGGAACCATCCCTACGGCTACTCGATCCTCGGCACGCGCGACACGGTCAACGCGCTCGGCGTACCGGAGCTGAAGGAGCTTCACGCGCGAGCGTATCATCCAGGGCACGTCGTCGTGGCCGCGTCGGGAAACGTCGAACACGACCGGCTGCTCGAGGTGCTCGCGCGCACCGGCTGGACCGACGCCCAGAGCGGCGACGCATCGCCGCTCGTCTCACCGACGCCGACGGCGTCGGCACCGACCACCGTGCACATTTCACGCGACGGCGCGCAGACGCACGTCGTCGCCGGCTGCACCGGCGTCTCGCACTCCGATCCGGAACGATTTCCGTTCCTGCTCCTCAGCACGTTGCTTGGCGGCGGGATGAGCTCACGCCTCTTTCAGCGCGTGCGCGAGGAGATGGGACTCGCCTACGCCATTTACACCTTCCAGTCGTTCCACGCCGACAGCGGCATGCACGGGGTGTACGTGGCGACGGCTCCGGAATCCGCCGGTGCGGCGCTAGACGCGATTCGGCACGAGCTCCGCCAGGTCGTGAGCGAGGGGCTCCCCGCCGACGAGGTCGCGATGGGCCGCCAGCAGCTCAAGGGGCAGGTCACGCTGTCGCTCGAGAGTGTGTCGTCGCGTATGTACCGCGCCGCCTCCGTGGAGCTCTACGACGAGCCCTATCGCACGCTGGACGAGGTTTTGGCTCTCATCGACGCCATTTCCGTCGACGACGTGAGCCGCGTCGCACGCGCCTACTTCGCCCCCGAACGCATGACCGTCGTAAGTCTGGGGCCAAAAGGGACAGATTGACCGCGTGGTTGATTAGGTTGGTATCGAACTCAGGTCTCCGGTTTCCGGTCACCGGTATCCGGAACCAGCGTTTCCGGTGACCGGTGACCGGTGACCAGTGACCGAAACGAAAGACTCGTCCTCCGCACAGCACACGACCACCATGAAGATCGGCGTCCCGAAAGAGATCAAGACCAACGAGAACCGCATCGCGCTCGTGCCCGCGGGCGCTGAGGCCTTGGTAGCGGCTGGACATTCCGTGTCGATCGAAGAAGGGGCCGGGCTCGGAAGTGGCTTTGCCGACAAGGACTACACGGCGGTCGGCGCCTCGATCGCTCCCGACGCGGCCACCGTGTGGCGCGAGAGCGAAATGATCATGAAGGTGAAGGAGCCCATCGAGCGCGAATGGCGGCACATGCGCCGGGGCCAGCTGATCTTCACCTATTTCCACTTCGCCGCCGACGAAAAGCTCACCAAGGCCCACATCGCCAGCGGGGCCACCTGCGTGGCGTACGAGACGGTGGAGCTCCCGACCCACGAGCTGCCGCTCCTGACCCCGATGTCCGAAGTCGCGGGCCGGATGGCCGTCCAGGAGGGGGCCAAATATTTGGAGAAACTCTACGGCGGCCGAGGAGTCCTTCTGGGTGGAGTCCCCGGCGTCGCTCCCGCCAAGGTCGTGATCCTCGGCGGCGGCACCGTCGGAATCAACGCGGCGAAGATGGCCGCGGGGCTCGGCGCCAAGGTGACGATACTAGATCTGTCGCTCGAGCGTCTTCGTTACCTATCCGACGTAATGCCCGCCAACTGCGTGATGATCCACTCGAACCGACAAAACATCCTGGAGCAGATCGAGACGGCCGATCTGGTCGTCGGGGGCGTGCTCATCCCCGGGGCCAAGGCGCCCAAGCTCGTTCGCCGGGAGGATCTCAAGCGAATGCAGGCGGGGGCGGTCATCGTGGACGTGGCGATCGACCAGGGCGGGTGCGTCGAGACGATCAAGGCTACCACGCACGAGAACCCTACCTACGTCGTCGACGGGATCATCCACTACGGCGTGGCCAACATGCCGGGCGGCGTGCCCAGGACGTCCACGCTCGCTCTGACGAACGCGACGCTGCCGTACGCGGTCCAGCTGGCGAACAAGGGATGGAAGCAGGCGCTGCGCGACAATTCGGCGCTGCTGAAGGGGCTCAACATGACGGACGGCCACGTCACGTATCCGGGCGTCGCCGAAGCGTTTGGGTTGACTTACGAAAATCCTTCCGGTTTCATTTCCTAAGTACTGACGCCTCAATACCTTGAAGGGAATGCGCTGGCCTTTCCTCAAAGCGGGCTCACTCTTTCCCGCAAACGCGATCGGAGTCGACCTCGGGACCGCCAACACCCTCATCTATGTGAAGGGTGAAGGCATCGTCCTGAACGAACCCTCCGTCGTCGCGATCGACCGGGAGACCAAGAAGATCAAGGGCGTCGGGCTCGAGGCCAAGCGAATGCTCGGCCGAACCCCGGACGGCGTCATCGCCGTGCGCCCGATGAAAGACGGCGTTATTGCCGACTTCGACGTGACGGAAAAGATGTTGCGGTACTTCCTCACGCTCATCATCGAGAACCACGTGTTCAAGGTGAAACCGCGCGTCATCGTCTGTGTACCATCGGGCATCACCGAGGTCGAGAAGCGCGCCGTGCGCGACTCGGCTCTGGGCGCCGGCGCCAAGGAAGTGTTCATGGTCGCCGAGCCGATGGCAGCCGCGATCGGAGTGGGGCTGCCGGTGGAGACTCCGACGGGCAACATGGTGATCGACATCGGCGGGGGAACGACCGAGATCGCGGTCATCGCGCTCTCCGGCATCGTGAGCGACACCTCGATCCGCACCGGCGGCGACGAGCTCGACATCTCGATCGTTCAGTTCATGCGCAAGAACTACAACCTGCTCATCGGCGAGCCGACCGCCGAGCAGATCAAGATCACGATTGGGTCGGCGGCCCCGGTCGGGGACGACCGCGAGATGGAAGTGAAGGGGCGCGACCTGGTCTCCGGCATCCCGAAGACGGTTCGCGTGCACTCCAGCGAAATTCGCGAGGCGATCCAGGAACCGATTCAGCAGATCGTCGACGCCGTGCGGCGCGCGCTCGAAATCACGCCGCCCGAGTTGGCCAGCGACATCGTCGACCGCGGCATCGTCATGACGGGTGGGGGCGCGCTCATTCGCGGCCTCGACCTGCTGCTCAGCCAGGAAACGAGCCTGCCAATTCACGTCGACGAAGACCCGCTGACGTGTGTCGTACGAGGAACGGGTCGGATTCTCGACGACGAGGAAAAGTACTGGTCCGTCCTCAGCGCGTGAGGTAGGCGGGACACACCGGTGGCAAACCCTGCACGCCTTGGCAATCGAGTCGACGCCGGTCTTCTGATCGCGTGCGTCGGATTGTCGTTCATCGCCATCGTGCTCCGGGACCAAGACCGCGAGCCGATCGCCAGCGCGCTGCGCCGAACCGTCGTCGCGCCGCTCGTCGGGTTGCAGCGCGGCGCCGAACGTTGGCGCGTCGCCTACGTCACGAACGACGCCCGGCAGATGGCGGTCGATTCCGTCGTGATGCGCACCATGAACTCACAGGCGCTCCAAGTCGAGAACGACCAGCTGCGGCGGATTCTCGGACTGGGCTCGCGCCTCGAGTGGGGCTTCGTGCCCGCGGACGCGCTGCGCGGCACCGCGCCGAGCGAACAGCTCGTCACGACGCTCACGCTCACAGCGGGAAGCACCGCCGGCGTCACGCGCTACAGCCCGGTCGTCGCACCGGAAGGGTTGGTCGGCACGATCCAGACCGCCGACCCGACGATGAGCATCGCGATCCTCTACACGAATCCCGACTTCCGCGCGAGCGCGATGGCGGTGGACGGCTCGACGTTCGGGATCATCTACCCGCACGCGCAGCGCGGGAGCGGGAGCGACGCCTACATGCTCGAGATGCGCGGCGTCCCCACCAAGATCCAACTCAAGCCCGGAACGACGATCTACACGTCCGGGCTCGGCGGAACGTTCCCGCGCGGCATCACGATCGGCACGATCGTCGTCGAGCTCAAGACGTCGGAAGTGTGGACGCGAACGTATCTCGTGCGTCCGGCGGTGACCCCGTCGCAGGTGACGACGGTGCTGATTCTCACGCCAAAGCGCATCTCGCAGGGAACCGGCAACATCTGGGGCGCGGCGTCGGCGATGAACGCTGATTCCGCCTCGAAGCGTATCGCGACGGCGGGAGACTCGCTCGCCAAGCGGGCCGCGGCGGCCGACGCTCGCGCTCGCGCCACCGCGCTCGATTCGCTGCGCCAGGCGGCGGTAGACTCGGCCCTTCGATCCCTCGGCATGTCGGTGCCAAACCGAGCGCGCCCCGACTCCGTGAAATCCCGTCCCCCCCCCGACAGCGTCAGGCGGCCGTAAGGTGACCTGGAATACGGCCGTTCGGACGATCGTCGCCTGCGCGATCCTCATCGTGCTTCACTACACGCTCCGTCCGCTCCTCGCGTGGCGCGCGTCGATCGACTTTCTCGTCATCGCGCTGCTGATCGGATCGGTGCGGATGCGACCCGGCGCGGCCGCGGTGTACGGGTTCATGCTTGGCTTCGTCGCCGATTCCGTGGACGTGAGCGGTTTTGGCGCGGCAGCGCTCGCCATGTCGCTGGTCGGGTTCTCCGCGTCGTGGCTCAAGGCGGTATTCTTCGCTGATAATCTCGTGCTGAACGGATTCTTTCTGTTCATCGCGAAGTGGGTCTTCGATGTGCTGTTCCTGATTCTCGGCCGAAATGCGCATGGCACCGAGCTGATGGTCCAGATGTTCGTGTGGTCCCCGATCGCCGCCGCCGTCACGGCCGTAGCCGGCGTCGTAGTGTTGACGATTTTACGGCCGTTGATGGAGACGCGGACGGCATGAGCTTTCATCCGAACGACGTGATTCGCCGCGGCCGGGCGGCGAGCTTGATCGTTTCGGGCGTGGTGTTGTTTCTACTCGGTGCGTTCTTCCGCGCGCAGGTGATTCGGAACGAGGAGTCGCTGCTGCAGTCGGAGGAAAACCGGTTGCGCCAGGTTCCGACCGCCGCGCCGCGCGGACGCATTCTCGACCGCAATAACCGACCGATCGCCGAGAACGTGGTCGGGTACTCGGTCGCGCTGCTCGCGCTGTCCGAGGACACGCTGCGCGCGACGCTCGACCGGCTCAAGTCCACGATCCAGCTCACCCCCAAGCAGTACCAGGACGCGATTCGCCGCTACAGACAGGCTTCGAATCGTCCGACGGTGATCGTGCAAGACGCATCGCTCGACGTCGTGTCCGTGCTCGAAGAGCACCACATGGACTTCCCGAGCCTCATCATCCAGTCCGCACCGAAGCGGATCTATCCGGATGGCCAGGCGGTCGGCGCATTCGTCGGCTACGTGGCGGAGATCAGCGAGCCCGAGCTCGCCAACATGAGCGCGGACGGCTACAAGCCGGGCCAGCTCGTCGGCAAACAAGGGCTCGAGAAGCAGTATGAAAAGCTCTTGCACGGACGCGAGGGGATACAGTTCGTCGAGGTGGACGCGCACAACCGGGTGGTGACGAACGGCCGCGCCCGCGAAGCGGTGACGCCCCAAGAAGGGCCGCCGCTCTACACGAGCATCGATCTCGACCTTCAGGAATACATCCATTCGTTGTTCGGCGATTCCCTCGCCGCGGCCGCCGTCGCGATGGTTCCAACGACGGGAGAAGTACTCGCCCTCTATAGCTCGCCGGCGATCGATCCAAATCGGTTCGTGGGCGGCGTCTCGCAGTCGTACTACGACTCGCTGCGCACCGACCCGCGTCAACCGCTTTACAACAAGGCGCTGCAGGCGATTCAAGCGCCCGGCTCGACGTTCAAGCTGGCTACGTCGGTGATGGCGCTCGAGGACAGCCTCATCAACTTCGACTCACACATGCCCGAGCGGTGCACGGGGTTCTACTACTTCGGCAACCGCGCCTGGCACTGCTGGAAGAAGGAAGGACACGGGAGCCTGAACCTCCTCGGCGCGATCGCCCAATCGTGCGACGTCTATTTCTATCAGCTGGGCCAACGGCTCACACTGTCCCGGCTCGTTGCGGGCGGCGTCAGTCTCGGATTCGACAAGAAGACGGGCGTCGACTTGCCCGAAGAGAGCAAACCCAGATTCCCGAACAGCTATCCGGACTACTTCAACCAGCGGTACGGGCGCAACTGGACCGTGGGCTCGACCGAGTTGAACATGGCGATCGGCCAGGGTGAAAACGCGCAGACCGTGATCAACATGGCGCGGTTCTACAGTGCGCTCGCCACCGACGGCAGCGAGCCGACGCCGATGCTCAAGCGCGGCACCCCGAAGTTCACGAAAGCGATTCGACTGCCGCCCGACCAGATGACCCAACTCCGCAAAGCGATGATGGGCGTCGTTTCGGAGGGCGGCACGGCGGCCGGTGCGGCGATCAGCGGCGTCAACATCGCCGGCAAAACCGGCACGGCACAGGTACCCGGATTCAAGACGGACAAGAACGGCAAGTCGCTCTACTACGCCTGGTTCGCCGGCATGGCGCCCGCCGAGAGCCCGCAGATCGTGGTCGTCGTGATGGTGCCGAACGTGACGTTCGAAGGCGCCACGGCGGCGACCTTCGCCACGAAGATCATCGCGCACTTTCTACATAAGCAGATCAACAACACCATCGAGAACACGGGCTGATGCCAGCGGCGCGACGAATCAACGTCGATCTGCCGCTGCTCCTCACGGCGATCGCGCTCACGATCTACGGTCTGGCCGTCGTCTACTCGGCCGGGCAGACGGACGTGCGCACGCCGGCGACCGGCGCGTACAGGCTCCAGGCCATCTGGACGATGGTCGGCATCCTCGGCGCGTTTGCCGTGAGCCGAGCGTCCGTGCGGCTCGTCGAGTGGATGACGGTACCAGCCTACGCGTTGACACTCGTGATGCTCGTCGCGCTGCTCGCGGGTTTCGGATCCGGCGCCGGCACGGCAACGAGCACGTCGGGCTGGCTCACCGTCGCGGGACATCGCCTCGGACAACCGGCCGAGTTGGCAAAGCTCACCGTCGTGCTCATGCTCGCGCACGTGCTGAGTCAGAATCGCGTGACGCCGAAATCGATGATCGAGCTGTGGAAGCCGCTCGCCATCGCCGGCGTGCCGCTGCTGCTCATCATGGCGCAGGGCGACCTCGGCACGTCGATCGTATTCGTCGGAATCTTCTTCGCGATGTTGTTCTGGGCCGGCGTGCCGTGGCAGCTGCTCATTCTGCTCGCGAGCTTCGTGATCAGTCTGATCCTCGGCTTCGACCCGTACGTGTGGGGAGCCTGGTTCCTGTTGCTGCTCGGCCTCGTGCTTTGGTACAAGCCGTTCCTCGGCGAAGGACTGTTCGTCGTCGCGGGAAATGCGATGATGGGCATCGTCGGGCCGCTGCTCTGGGAGCACTTGAAGCCGTATCGGCAGAATCGGCTCAGAGTGTTCATCGATCCGTCGGTCGACCCGCGCGGCAGCGGCTATCACGTCATCCAGTCGATCACGGCGATCGGATCCGGCGGCTGGTTCGGGCGCGGCTACCTGCAGGGTCCGCAAAAGCGCGGCGGCTTTCTCCCCGAGCAGTACACCGACTTCATCTTCGCCGTGGTTGGCGAGGAGCTCGGATTCATCGGCGTGATGATCGCGCTCACGCTCTTTCTCTTTCTCTTTCTGCGCGTGATTCGCATCTCCGAACGAGCGAACGATTCGTTCAGCAGTCTCGTCGCGTTCGGTCTGCTCGCCAGCTGGTTCACGCACGTGTTGGAGAACGTGGGCATGACGCTCAACGTCATGCCGATCACCGGAATTCCGCTGCCCTTCTTCAGCTACGGCGGATCGTTCATGCTCGCGTGCTGGCTCTCCGTCGGATTGCTCGCGCGCATCTCGAGCGAAGGGCGCGGAGGGCTTGCTGGGCCCCTCAAGGTGTGACGGCGCGGCGACCTCGGCCCTAGCCGGGGGCTCCCGGTAACCCCCAAATTTCCACCATGGCTTGGTGGAACAAGAAAGACAAAAAGGCCCGGCAGCCGCGGCGCGAACGACTCGAGATTCCCGCGGACGTTTGGGAGAAGTGCGAGGCGTGCGGACACACGGACATCCGTGAAAAGTTCGCGCGCAATATGAACGTCTGCCCGAATTGCGACTATCACCGCCGCATTCGCGCCGCTGAATACTGCGCGCTGCTGTTGGACGAGGGGTCGATGGAAGAGGTGGAAGTCGACCTCAGGTCGACGGACCCGCTCGGCTTCCCGGAGTATCCGCAGCGTCTCAAGAAGGCGTCGGCGAAGGTCGGCGAGACCGACGCGCTCCTCGCGTGCACGGGCACGCTCGACGACCTCCCGGTCAACGCCGGGGTGATGGACTTCGCGTTCATGGGCGGGTCGATGGGGTCGGTCGTCGGCGAAAAGATCTCGCGCCTTGCCCAACGCTCGCTCGAGCGCAAGTATCCGCTCATCATCGTGTCGGCGTCCGGCGGCGCGCGCATGCAGGAAGGCGTGCTGTCGCTCATGCAGATGGCGAAGGTCTCGGCCGTGCTCGCGCAATTGGCCGAGCGCCGCATTCCGTACATCTCGATTCTCACGAACCCGACGACGGGCGGCGTGAGCGCCAGCTACGCGATGCTCGGCGATGCGATTCTCGCCGAACCGGGCGCCGTGATCGGCTTCGCCGGACCGCGCGTGATCAAGCAGACGCTCGGCCAGGATCTGCCGGAGGGATTCCAGACGTCGGAGTTCCTGCTCGATCACGGCATGCTCGACTCCGTCACGCACCGTCGCAATCTCAAGCGCACCGTCAGTCAGCTGCTGCGCCACATGTCCGGCCGCCCGGCGGCGTCAGGATGGACGTCGCCCTGAGCCTGCCTCCGCTGTCCGTGGCAACTCAACCGAAACTCGCCGACTACCGGGACGCGCTCGCGTTCTTGTTCGCGCGCACCACCGGCGCGTTCAAGTTCGGTCTCGAGCGGACGACCGCGCTGCTCGCCGCGCTCGGCAATCCCGAGCGGCGATATCCATCGATCCACGTGGCCGGCACGAATGGGAAGGGGAGCAGCGTGGCCACGATGTCGGCCTTGCTCACCGCGAAAGGGTTCAAGGTGGCAACGTATACGTCGCCACATCTCATGGATTTTCGCGAGCGCATGGTCGTCGGCGGTTCCATGATCTCGTCCGACGACGTCGTCGCGTTCGTGACCACCCACCTGCCGTTGATCGAAGAGATTGGCGCGAGCTTCTTCGAGGCGACGACGGCGATGGCGTTCGACTTCTTCGCTCGCGCCGCCGCCGACGTCGCCGTGATCGAGACGGGACTCGGCGGCCGTCTCGATTCGACGAACGTCCTGCGCCCGATCGTCGCCGGCGTGACCTCGATCGGCCTCGATCACACCGAGTATCTCGGAAACACGCTCGCGGCGATCGCCGCTGAGAAGGCCGGAATCTTCAAACCGGGACGCCCCGCGGTGATCGGCGAACGCGATCCGCGCATCCGCGACGTGCTCATCGAGCACGCCATGTACGCCGGCGCCTCCGTCGTTCGCGCCACCGACGAAGTCGGAGTCGATCGCGTGATCGTCGACGCGAGCGGCACGACGTGCGACGTCGATTGGCGCGGCCAGCGTACGACGCTGCACACGCCGCTTGCCGGAAGACATCAGGCGGACAATCTCGCGTTCGCGCTGGTCGCGCTCGATGCGGCCGGATCGGATTACGCGTTCTCGGCTACCGAGGCCTCGAAGCATCTCGGCGACGTGCAGGTGCCCGGCCGCTTTCAGCAGCACGGCCGCTTCATCTTCGACGTCGCGCACAACCCGGCCGGGATCGAAGTGCTGGTGCGGACGATCGGCGCCGTGTCACCGGCGCGCCCGATCACGGCTCTCGTCTGCGTGCTCGGCGACAAAGATTGGCGAGAGATGCTGCGCTTGCTGAGCGGCGTGGCGTCGCGATTCGTCTTGACGATGGCGCCGACCGCGCCGGCGAGCCGGGCGTGGAACCTCGACGAGGCGGCGGCGTTCGCGTGCTCGCTCGGTGTGGAGGTCGAAGCCATCGCCGATTTCGCCGCCGCGCTCGACCGCGCGGAATCCAGAGCGGGGGGCGGCACGGTGCTCGTCACCGGCTCGTTTCACACGGTAGGAGATGCTCTCGCGCTGTTGCACGTATCCCCAATGGCCCGATAGCTTTAGAGGATGGCCCAGGGCGCCCTCCCCGGCTTTCGCGACTTCTATCCCGAACAATTCGCCGAGCGCGCGCACCTGATGGGTGTGTGGCGCGAGGTGGCGCGTCGCTTCGCGTTCGTCGAATACGACGGACCGCCGCTCGAAACGCTCGAGCTCTACACCAAGAAGAGCGGCGACGAGATCGTCGGCCAACTGTACAATTTCACCGACAAGGGCGGCCGAGAGATCGCGCTGCGCCCCGAAATGACCCCCACGCTCGCGCGTATGGCGGCGGCGAAGGCGAACTCGTTGCGCAAGCCGGTGCGATGGTTCTCGGTGCCGCAGCTCTTCCGCTACGAGCGTCAGCAGCGCGGGCGTCTTCGCGAGCACTTCCAGCTCAATGTCGACATCATCGGCGAGGCCGACGTCACGGCCGACGCCGAGTTGCTCGCCGTGGCCATCGAGATCATGCGCGGCTGCGGCCTCACGTCCAACGACGTGCATGCGCGCGTTTCGGATCGGCGCCTCCTTCAGAGTGTGCTGTCGGGTCTCGGTGTCGAGGAAGCTCAGCTGCCGTTGGTGTTCGACGTGGTCGACAAGGTCGACCGGCGTCCCCGAGAGTCGTCGATCGAAAAGCTGGCGGCCGCGGGGATGTCGGGTGCATCCATCGAGGCTTTTCTTCGCCTGCTCGAACATTCGAGCCTCGACTATATCGAGCGTGAGTTTGCGAACTTCCCTGACGTGCGCACACGTACGGCCGAGATCCGCCGCTATTTCGGATTCCTGGATGGATTGGGGGTGTTCGAGTGGGTGAAGTTCGATCTCAAGATCGTCCGCGGCTTGGCGTATTACAGCGGCATCGTCTTCGAGCTGTTCGACAAGGCGGGCGAGATGCGCGCCATCTGCGGCGGGGGGCGCTACGATAGTCTGCTCAAGATCGTCGGCGACGCCGACTTGCCGGCGCTCGGATTCGGCATGGGCGACGTCGTGCTGAGCGATCTGCTGCGGGAGCGCGGGCTCATGCCGTCGAGGGTGCTTGGACCTGAAGTTTGGTTGGTCGGGTCGGACTCCGGCGACCGGTCCGCGGCGCGTGTTCGAGAGGTGGCGACGAACCTTCGTCGCTCGGGGCTGAGCGTCGAATACGCGTTGCGGCAGCAATCGCTCAACTCGCAGCGAAGCTCGGCGAAGCAAGCCGGTGCCACTTTCGTCGTTGCTCTGCCGACGGCCGCGGAGACAGAGTCGCTGTGGAACACGACCCAGGCCCAGATCCATTCGTTCGAGGACAAGGAGCCGCGCTCGTCCACGGTGCCTGAACTCGCCCAATATCTCCGCGCCGAAATCGACAAGCTTCGCGCGCCCAAACCAACCGACTAAGAAATCAGCATGGCCCCCCCCGACGACAAGAAGCTCACCACCCGCGAAGCCGACTTCAGCGCCTGGTACAACGAAGTCGTCCTGCGCGCCGAGCTCGCCGATTATTCGCCCGTCCGCGGATGCATGGTCATCCGTCCGAACGGCTACGGAATCTGGGAACGGATGCAGCGCGCCCTGGACGACATGTTCAAGGCGACAGGACACGAGAACGCCTACTTCCCGCTGTTCATTCCCGAGAGCTACCTGCACAAGGAAGCGCAGCACGTCGAGGGATTCGCGCCCGAGGTGGCGGTCGTCACGCACGGAGGCGGCAAGAAGCTCGAGGAACCGCTCATCATTCGGCCGACGTCCGAGACCATCATCTATTCGATGTTCGCCAAATGGGTGCAGAGCTACCGCGACTTGCCGCTGCTCATGAATCAGTGGGCGAACGTCGTCCGCTGGGAGATGCGCACGCGTCTCTTCCTGCGCACACTCGAGTTCCTCTGGCAGGAGGGACACACCGCTCACGCGACCCACGACGAGGCGGAAGAAGAGGCGCGTCGCATGCTCGGCGTGTACAGCGACTTCATGGAAGGCCACATGGCGATGCCCGTCATCACCGGCCTCAAGTCCAACGCCGAAAAGTTCGCCGGGGCGCTATGCACATACGCGTGCGAGGCGCTGATGCAGGACAACAAGGCGCTCCAGGCGGGCACGTCTCACGACCTCGGGCAGAACTTCGCCAAGGCGTTCGACCTCAAGTTCCAGGCGGAGCACGGCGGGCAGGAGTTCGCATGGAACACCAGTTGGGGCGTGTCCACGCGTCTCGTCGGCGGCCTGGTGATGACCCACGGCGACGACGTCGGCATTCGCATTCCTCCGCTGCTGGCTCCAACGGAGCTGGTCATCGTTCCGATCTACAGGAGCGACGACGAGCGCAATCGAGTCCTCGAAGCCGCCGACCGCGTCGAACAACGGCTGCTCGACTGGGAGCGCCGCGATCCCGGCCGTTTACGCGTGCACATCGATGACCGCGAAGGGGTAAAACCCGGCGCCAAGTACTACGACTGGGAGTTGCGCGGCGTCCCCCTGCGTATGGAGCTCGGCCCCCGCGACATCGATAGTAATCAGGGCGTCCTGGTGCGCCGAGATAACCGCGCCAAGAAGCCCGTCTCGCTTGACACAGTGGGCGAGGAAGTCGCCGAGCTGCTGATGCGCATTCAGGAAGACATGCTGATCGCGGCCCGTGACCGGCGTGAGGCGAACAGCATCCGACACAAGATCAGCTACGACGACTTCAAGGAGCTGATGGAAGGGAAGGGGGCGTTCGTCTACGCCGGCTGGTGCGGCGGCGAAGAGTGCGAGGCGAAGATCAAGGAGGAGACGAAGGCGACGATTCGCGTGCTCCCCGACGAGGAGTTCCGCTCGGCCGAAGCGCCGGCGACCTGCCTCAAATGCGGACGCGCGTCGGTCGCCGAGGCCGTATGGGCCAGAGCGTACTGACGACGGGGTTCGCCCGCGTTGATGGTGTGATGCGCTGCGAGGGCGTGTCCCTCGAGCACATCGCGCGCGAGGTGGGCACGCCGGTCTTCGTGTACAGCACCGCGACCATCCGCGACCGGTACGAGCGGCTTCAAAGGATGCTCGCGCCGGCCCCGCATCGCATTCACTACACGCTCAAGGCGAACTCGAGCCTCGGCCTTCTCCGCGTGATGCGCGAGCTCGGGGCCGGCGCGGACGTCGTGTCGGGCGGCGAGCTGCATCGCGCGCTCCGCGCGGGCTTCGCGCCGTCGGACATCATCTTCGGCGGTGTGGGCAAGACGGCCGCCGAGCTCGCGCAAGCGATCGACGCCGGAATCCTGTTCATCAACGTCGAGAGCGAAGGCGAAGTCCACCTGATCAGCCAGATCGCGGCCGAGCGAAACAAGACCGCCGGCGTCTCGATCCGGGTGAATCCGGAGATCACGCTCGACGCGCCGCACGACTACATCAAGACGGGCGGCAAGGGGCACAAGTTCGGGATTCCGTACGACGACGTCGTTCACGTCGCGCAGATCGCGACGTCGCTGCCGAACGTGCGGCTCGTGGGTCTCGACATGCACCTCGGATCGCAGCTCTCGCGAATCGATCCGTACCGCGAGGGCACGGAACGCCTGGCGTCGATCTTCGGCGAGCTGTCGAAGCGCGGAATCACCGGGCTTCGCTATCTCGACATCGGCGGCGGACTTGGCGTGCGCTACGACACCGAGCAGCCGCCAGATCTCGACCGGTTCGCGGAGCTCGTTCTGCCGACCGTGGCCGAGACCGGGCTTCAGCTCATCATGGAGCCGGGACGCTTCCTCGTCGGCAACGCCGGCGTGCTGGTCGGCCGCGTATTGTACAGAAAGCACAGCGGTGGAAAGGACTACGTCATCACCGACACCGGAATGACGGAGCTGTTGCGGCCGTCGCACTACGGCGCGTTTCATCGCGTGGACGCGATGCGTGAGCGCGGCCGCACGCGGCGCGTGGACGTCGTGGGGCCGGTGTGTGAGAGCGGCGACTTCCTCGCGCTCGACCGCGAGCTCGACGATCTCCAACCCGGCGACTTCATCGTCGTGTCGGACGTCGGCGCATACGGTTACGCGATGGCGTCGAACTACAACAGCCGCGGGCGGGCCGCCGAGGTGCTGGTCGATGAGGATCGCTTCGCGATCATCACCGCGCGCGAGTTGTACGACGATCTCACCCGCCTCGAGGTCGACGCACCAACGTGGGAAGCCGGAGAATCGCACGAATGAAGATCGGATTGATCGCCGACACCCACGACCGTCTTCCCGCCATCGCCGAGCTGGTGCGCCAACTTCAGGCCGGCGGCGCGAACATGCTGCTGCACGCCGGGGACTACTGCTCGCCCTTCTCGCTCACGCCGATCGAGGAAGCGCAGATTTCGCTCGCCGGCGTTTTCGGCCGTAACGACGGCGATCCGCAGGGACTCATCACGCGCGCACAGTCGGCCCTCGGCATCGAGCTGTTCGAATCGCCGCACAGCTTCGAAGTCGGCGGGCGGCGCATCCTTCTCGTCCACGACATCGGCGACGTCCACGAACGGTCGGTGCTCGGCCACGAGATCGTCGTGCACGGGCACACGCATCAGCAGGAAATGAAGACGCGCGGGGAGACGCTGATCGTGAATCCGGGCGAAGGATGCGGGTGGCTCTACGGCAAGCCGTCCGCCGCGTTGCTCGATCTCGACGCCCGACGCGTCGAGTTCCTGACGCTCTCCGGCCAGGAATGGGTCTATTGATGTCGCGTATTCTCATCATCGACTACGGATCGCAGTTCACCCAACTCATCGCGCGCCGCGTCCGTGAAGCCCGTGTCTACTCGGAGATTCATCCGCCGACGCGGTCGCTCGAGTGGATCCGCGAGTGGAAGCCTACCGGGATCATTCTGAGCGGCGGTCCGAACTCGGTGTACGAGGAAGGTGCGCCAACCGTCGATCCAGCGGTGCTCGACGTCGCTCCCGTGCTGGCGATCTGCTACGGCATGCAGGTCGTTGCCCGGGTCTCCGGCGGCGACGTGATCGGCGCCGGACGCCGCGAGTACGGCCGCGCCGAGCTGCGCGTGGACGAGAACTGCGGCCTGTTCGACGGATTCGCCGACCACGACAAGATGCAGGTCTGGATGAGCCACGGCGATCACGTCGACGCTCCGCCGCCGGACTACGTCGCGACGGCATCGAGCGCGAGCGTCGCGATCGCCGCGATGCGGCACAAGACCAAACCGATTCACGGCGTCCAGTTTCATCCCGAGGTCGCGCACACACCGCGCGGCGGCGAGATCATCGCGAACTTCCTCTTCGAGGTCTGCCACGCCGAGCCGAGTTGGACGCCGGGGGCGTTCGTCGAGAGCGAAGTGTCGACAATCAAACAACTCGTCGGCGACGCCCGCGTCGTGTGTGGCCTGTCGGGCGGCGTCGACTCGGCGGTGGCGGCGGCGCTCGTGCATCGGGCGATCGGCGATCAGCTCACGTGCGTGTTCGTCGACACCGGGTTGCTCCGCCTCCACGAGCGCGAGCAGGTCGAGCGCACGTTTCGCGCGAACCTCGGGATCAAGCTCATCACCGTGGACGCGTCCGAGATCTTTCTCGACAAGCTGGCCGGCGTCGACGACCCCGAGAAGAAGCGGACGATCATCGGCCACACCTTCATCGACGTCTTCGAGTCGACGACCGACGCGCTGCGCGACGACGGCAAAGGTTCGTCGGACGGCGAATACAAGTTCCTGGTGCAGGGCACGCTCTATCCCGACGTGATCGAGTCGTTCTCACCGCGCGGCGGACCGTCGGTGACGATCAAGACGCATCACAACGTCGGCGGCTTGAAGCCGGGCATGAAGTTCCAGCTCATCGAGCCGCTGCGCGAGCTGTTCAAGGACGAGGTGCGCAACGTCGGCCGAGAGTTGGGGCTGCCCGAAGAAATGGTCGGCCGGCACCCGTTCCCGGGGCCCGGTCTTGGCATCCGCGTCCTCGGTCCGGTCGACGTCGCGGCGCTCGACGTGCTGCGTCGCGCCGACGCGATCTACCTCGAGGAGATCCGCGACGCCGGTCTGTACAACGAGATCTGGCAAGCCTTCGCCGTGCTGCTCCCCGTGCGCAGCGTCGGCGTGATGGGCGACTTCCGAACGTACGAAAACGTCGTCGCGCTCCGTGCCGTGACGAGCACCGACGGCATGACCGCCGACTGGTACCACTTCCCTCACGATTTGCTCGGCAGGATTTCCACACGCATAATCAATGAAGTGAGGGGAGTGAATCGAGTGGTATACGACGTGAGCTCCAAGCCGCCCGCGACCATTGAGTGGGAATAGGGCTTGGCGGGTTTCGGAGTGAGATGGCCGAAGTCCGAAACGTCCGAACACCGACGTACTCCGAGACGGCCATACTCCGAGACTCCGAAACGGCCTAACTCCGAAAACGGCCATCCTCCGAAACTGCCGTACTCCGAACCAGAACAAAAGCGAGTGACGCCGGCGAATGGACTCGATTCGCGCGTGACGCCGTTCATGGGTCTTCGGCGTTAGGTCGTCTCGGAGTTTGGCAGTCTCGGAGTTCGGAAGTCTCGGTGGTCGACAATTTCGCTCAAAATGAGTCGACGAGGCCCGCATGAAGACCGGAGTCCAGCGCGAGACGAGCTGGGTCATGGAGTCCGACCGCGTGAGCGCCGAGATCGAGCATCTCTGTCTCAATTGCGGCGAGCCGCTACACGGCGCCTTCTGCTCGAACTGCGGGCAGCGCGCCGTTCCTCCGCGTCCATCGCTTCGCGAGCTGCTCGGCGAAGCGTTCGCGGAATTCTCGGGTTGGGATGGGAAACTGGCGGCGACGCTGCGGCTCCTCGTGACACGTCCCGGGCAGCTCACCGTCGATTTCCTCGACGGCAAGCGGGCGCGCTACATCACGCCGCTGCGTCTCTATCTGAGCGTGAGCCTCGTCTACTTTCTGCTCTCAGCGGCCGCGCCTTCGTCGATTGCCCCCGGAGAGTTGGCGAAGGTCGGCGACGTAGGGAACGCCAAGATCACGGTCGGACTCGGAAGCCACACGCCCGACCAGCTGACGGCCGATCAACGTGAAGTGATCCTCGCTTCAGTGCCCAGCGCTCCGAAGCCTCTCCGTCCCGCGTTGCGACGCCTCGGTACCGATCCGCAGGGGTTTCAGAAGGATTTCACCGAGGTCATGCCGAGGCTGATGTTCGCCTTGCTGCCCGTCTTCGCACTCATCGTGGCGCTCTTTTACCGCGGACGGGGTTTCGTCGAACATCTGTACTTCACGATCCACGTGCAGACCTTTTTCTTCGTCGCGCTGGGAATCGGCGTCCTTTCGCGATTCACGCACGTCATGGCACTGATCATCGCGGCCGGAATTCTTCAGTTCATTTGGGCGCCGCTCTACGCCCACTTTTCGTTGCGCCGCGTATACGGCGGAAGCAACGGAAGCACGCTGCTCAAAGAATTGGGGATCGGAGCGTTGTACGCCGCGGTGTATGTGCCGAGCGTGGTCTCACTGGCTGTTTGGATAGGAGGGAGGTGACGTGCGGCCGTCCGGTGAGAGGGCCATGCTCCGAAACTGCCTCACTCCCAAACGTCCGTGCTCCGAAAACTGCCGAACGCCGAGGGCCAAAGCCAAACAGCGCCAGGCGATCGGACTCGATCACGCTTGTCGCCCCTGGTCGGTCTCTCGGAGCTCGGTAGCCTCGAGCTGCGGCAGTCTCGGAGTCCGGAAGTTTCGCAGTCTCGGAGTTAGGACGTTTCGGAGTTCGGCAGTCTCGGACTTCGGCAGTCTCGGAGTCTGGCAGTCCTCAGCTCAGACTCCCTTTTCTTCCAATAACGCCAAGAACTGCTTCGGTTCCGTCAGCTCCAACAGCCTCGCCGGAACGTCAGCCTCTTTGCTGAACTGCGCGATCTTGCCGAGCACGGGGAGGTACTGATTCGAGACCTCGAGCGGCGGCGCGACGATGAGGAAAAAGAAATTGACCGGCTTCTCGTCGATCGCCTTGAAGTCGATCCCCTCTCTTCGGCGGCCGAAGGCGACGCGCAGCTTGTTCACGACGAGCGAGCGGCAGTGAGGAATCGCGATGCCTCGCCCGATTCCGGTCGAGCCGAGGTTCTCGCGCCGCTTGAGCATCTTGAACAGCATTCCCTCTGATTTCTCGTCGAGCTTGAGGAGCCCGATCAGCTCTTTGAGGACCTCGTCCTTGGTCGTCCCCTTGATGTTGAGCTCGATCGCGTCTTCGCTGAAAAACTCTCGCAGTTCCATCCGTTGCGGGTCGAAAGGAAGGCAGTCAGTAGGCGTGAACCTGCGAAGCTATTCGACCCCGGAACGTGTGTCAAATGCGCGCGTTGCTTGGACTTCGGGCGTCTCTTAGCTTTTGAGAATGGCGCCTTTCCCGTTTCCGCTCGATGCGGCCGTCCCGCTCTACCTCGCGCCGATGGCCGGCGTGTCGGAGTCGCCCTTCCGGCGGCTCTGCCGCGGCTTTGGCGCGGACGTCGTCATCACGGAATTTCTGTCCGCCGAAGGCATCCGGCGGGAGAACCCCGCGACCATCGACAAGCTCCGGTTCGGCCCCGACGAGCGGCCGATCGGCGTCCAGATCTTCGGGGCCGATCCCGCGGCGATGGGCGAAGCCGCCGCCTTCGTGACCGACGTGTTCCAGCCCGAGTTCATCGACATCAACTTCGGCTGCCCGGTCAAAAAGGTCGTGAAGCGAAATGGCGGCTCGGGCTGTCTAAAGGACCTCAACCTCGTGCAGGACGTCCTTCGCGCCGTCGCGCGGAGCACGTCGCTCCCCGTCACGTGCAAGATCCGCAGCGGGTGGAATGAGGAGATGCGCGATCCGGTAACGATCGCGCTACGCTGCCAGGATGCCGGCGCCCGCGTGCTCACGCTCCACCCGCGGACGCGCACACAGATGTACACCGGCAACGCGTGCTGGGAGGAGATCGCCGCCGTCGTCGACGCGCTCGACATCCCGGTCCTCGGCAACGGTGACATCAAGACGCCCGAGGACGCCGTGCGCATGTACCACGAGACCAAATGCGCCGGCGTCATGATCGCTCGAGGATCCTTCGGTCAACCATGGATCTTCGATCAAACGCGCGACCTGCTCGAGGGTCGGCCGATGCGCCCGGCGCCGACCATCGACGCGCGATTTGCAATCGCGCTGGATCACGCACGCATGGCGGCTGCCTACGAGCCCGACCGCCGCGGTGCGGCGATCGAGTTCCGCAAGCACCTCGGCTGGTACGTCAAGGGACTGCCGGCGTCGGCCGACCTCCGCAAGAAGCTCCACGCCGTGAACTCGCTCGACGAAGTCGAAGGCATCTTCGACGAGTATCTGCGCATGCGCGACACGTTGGTGATCGAGGGCTCGATCGATGGCGACGAGTCGGATTCGGTGGAGACCGCGGCGGCGTGACGGACCTCGCCCGGCGAGGCGGAAGAAGTCCGATGTGCGGAGACCTGGAACGGGTGCGGTGAGACGAGAACACGTTCGCGACCTATTGAAGCAAGTGGCCGACGGCACGCTCGACGTCTCGCGCGCGCTCGACGCGTTGGCCGTCGAACCGGCCGAGTCGCTCGGCTTCGCTACCATCGATCACCACCGCGGGCTCCGGCAGGGATTCCCCGAAGTGATCTATGGAGCGGGGAAGAGGCCCGAGCACATCGCCGAGATCGCCCGCCGCATCGCCGCGCGCGGCGACAGCGTCCTCGTGACTCGCATCGCCAGCGACGCTGCTCAGCATCTGCAGTCGGTGCTTCCCAACGTCGGGCTCAACGAGCTCGCGCGCACCGCGTTCATTCGCGGCAACTCTCCCGCGCCGCGCGGCACGGGAACGGTGGCCGTCGTCACCGCGGGGACGAGTGACCTGCCCGTCGCCGAAGAGGCCGCGGTCACCCTCGACGTGCTCGGCGACTGCATCATGCGGGTGACTGACGTCGGCGTCGCCGGGATTCATCGCGTGCTGGCCAAGCACCAGGAGCTCGCGTCGGCCGCCGTGGTGATCGTCGTCGCGGGCATGGACGGCGCGCTGCCGTCGGTCGTGGGCGGCATGGTCCGCGCGCCCGTCATCGCCGTGCCGACGAGCGTCGGCTACGGAGCGTCGTTCGGCGGTATCGCTGCGCTCCTTACAATGCTCAACAGCTGCGCCGCCGGCGTGACGGTGGTGAACATCGACAACGGCTTCGGCGCCGCTGTCGCCGCGTCCCGGATCACCCACGGAGTGAGCTGATCCAGCTTCCGAGCTGAGCAGGCACCCCGAGCCAGGCGCAGGGAATGCCGACCGTAGTTAGTGCGAATCGGCCAACGGGGCGTATCTTCCCGGCATCCTCACCCCGCTTGCCATGCCGCGCATTCCAGTTCTTAGACACGCCGCCGTAGCGATCGTCGTTTCGAGTTCGTTGAACGCGCTCGACGCGCAGACTCCGCCCGCATCGGCCGTTCCCACCTCGATCGACTCCGTGACGCTCGCCGGCTTCCGCTGGCGGAACGTCGGGCCGGCCAACTTCGGCGGGCGCGTCGCCGACATCGCGGCGATCCCCAGTCCGTCCAAGACCTTCTACGTCGCCACCGCCGGCGGCGGCATTTGGAAAACGACGAACGCCGGGACGACGTTCCGGTCGATCTTCGAGAACCAGCGCGTCGTGTCAATGGGCGCGCTCGCCATCGCGCCGTCGGACACGAACCAGGTATGGGCGGGGACGGGGGAGCAGAACTCGCGCAACACCATCGAGCCCGGCATGGGCATCTACAAATCCACGGACGGCGGGAAGACGTGGAAGCTCATGGGCCTCGAGAAGACGCAGCACATCGGGCGCATCGTCGTGCATCCGACGAACCCCAACATCGTCTACGTCGCGGCACTCGGCGCGGCGTGGAAGGCGAATCCGGAGCGCGGACTCTACAAGACCGAGGACGGCGGAGCGACCTGGACGCTCATCAAATTCATCAGCGACTCGACCGGCTTCGTCGACGTCGCGATGGATCCGTCGAATCCGAACGTGCTTTACGCCTCGGCCTACCAGCGCATCCGCGGCGCGTACTTCCTCACGTCGGGCGGTAGAGGGTCGGGGCTGTGGAAGACGACCGACGCCGGCGCGACGTGGACCGAGGTCAAAGGCGGCGGCTTCCCCGAGACGGCGAAGGGGCGGATCGGAATCACGATCTCGCGATCCAACCCGAACATCATCTATACGCTGGTCGAAGCCGACACGCTTCCGAACCCCAAGCCCGATCCGGCGGCGAAAGCACAGACGAAGAGTGGTCTGTATCGGTCTGACGACGGCGGCCAAACGTGGTCGTTCCGAAACGACCAGGACACGCGCCCTTTCTACTACTCGCAAGTGCGCGTGGACCCGAAGAATCCGGATCGCGTCTACTGGTCGTCGACGCCGATTCTATTCTCCGACGACGGTGGAAAAACGGCGCGGACGGCGACGGGTGGGGTGCACGTCGATCATCACGCGATGTGGATCGACCCGAACGACCCCGAGCACTTCATCGTCGGGAACGACGGCGGCATCGCACAGACGTGGGATCGCGGCGGCAACTTCGTCTCGAGCACGGTGCTGCCCGTAGGGCAGTTCTACGCCGTGAGCTTTGATTATGCGGTGCCGTACAACATCTGCGGTGGCGCTCAGGACAATGGGTCGTGGTGCGGCCCGAGCCGGCGCCGCAACGGCGGCGTGAGCAACGCGTACTGGTTCACCTATTCCGGCGGCGACGGATTCTGGACGGCGCAGGATCCGACCAACCCCAAGATCATCTACGGCGAATCGCAGGGCGGCTTCATCCAACGCTGGGATTTGGCGACCGGCGACGTCCGCGGCGTCTTCGCTCCGTCTTATCGGCCGCGCTACCGGCAGTATGAAGATTCCGTCATCATCGCGCGGGGCGACACGACGCAGCCCGAATCGCGCGACGTGCGGAATCGCGTCGCCGACCTCCGCAATCGTCAAAAGGCCGACTCGGTCGCGATGACCTCGCGGTTCAACTGGGAAACGCCGTTCTTCCTGTCGCCGCACAACAAGGACGTCGTATACGTCGGCGGCAACCACGTGTTCAAGTCGACGCAGCGCGGCGACAACGTCTACTCGATCTCGCCCGACCTGTCGAAGCAGGACGCGAAGAAGATCGACATCAGCATGAACAAGACCGGCGGCATCACACTCGACGCGACGGGCGCCGAGACCTATGGGACGGTCGTCGCGCTGGCGGAATCGCCGGTCAAGCCGGGGTTCCTCTATGCGGGGACCGACGACGGCAACGTGTGGTACACGGCGAACGACGGCGCGTCGTGGACACAGGTGGATTGGCGGAAGTTCCCGGGACTCCCGAACAACGAAGTCTATGTGAGTCGAGTCGAGCCTTCGCATTTCGACACGCTCACGTGGTACGTGTCGTTCGACAATCACCGGACCAACGACTTCACGCCGTACCTGTACGTGACGGCCGACGGCGGAGGCACCTTCAAGTCGCTCGCGGCCACGCTGCCAACCGGCGGGCCGGACTACGTTCGCGTGATCCGTGAGGATCCGTACAACCGCGATCTGCTCTTCGCCGGAACGTCGGTCGGGGCGTACGTATCCGTCGATCGGGGCGGACACTGGTCAAAGTTCATGGCTGGCATGCCGACGGTGCCGGTGTTCGACCTCAAGATTCATCCGCGGGACCGCGAGCTGATAGCGGCGACGCACGGCCGCAATTTCTTCATCGTCGACATCGCGCCGCTCGAGCAAATGGCCGGCAAGCAGATCGCGGATGTGACGCTGTTCGAGCCGAAACGAGCGTGGCAGTTCGGCGAGGCGCCGCGGATGGCGGCGTCGGGGAATGGAGACGGGCAGTACACCTACAGCTCGCCTCCCGCGCAGTACGGAGCGGAGATCGTCTATCGCATCGCGCCGAGCGCGACGGCCGGGCCGACGCTCGCCGGGTCGCCGGCGTCGCCAGCCGCTGCCCCGGCTCCCTCTGCGCCTACAAACGCTGCCGCCACTGCGACAACGCCGGCCGGCGGAGCTACGCCGCCTCGCATCCCCCCGCCGGCGCCGCTCAAGGTCGTGATCCAAGACGCGAGCGGGGACACGATCGCCACGCTCAACGGTTCGTCGTCTCCTGGATTGCAACGTGTGCTGTGGGGTTTCAACGGAACGCGACGACTGGCGACGGTGCCGCCGCTCGGCCCCGCCGATCTTCGCGACAGCATCGTGCGCGCTCGCAAGACGACGACGATCCTCGACTCGCTCGAGAAGGCGGGTTGGGACTCGACACTCATTCGTCAGGGACGACAACTGCTGCTCGGCCCCGGCGGACCGAACGCGCCGCAGATGAACATCAACTGCGGCGGTGGTCCGGGAGCCTCACCCGATCGTCCCGCGGAAGGCGCCGTGGTGCGAAGTGGGAGCGCGGCGGGCGGCTGCACGATGACGGTCGGCGGCGTCAACGTGGATTTCGACAAGTATCAGGAGGCACAACGCCTGATCAATCGCGCGATCAACGGACCGAACCCGAACGCCGGAGGCAACGTGTTCTTCTTCGGCGGACCGGGAAACCGAGGCACGCAAGGCTTCCAGGCGTCGACGGGCGACTACCTCGTGAGCATCAGCATAGGGGGAAAGACGTACAAGCAGGTGCTACACGTGGATCGTGTCACTCCAGGTGAATTGAAGTACTGACCACGACGACGACTTCCGTTCGGCCACGCTCGGCGAACGGTTCGTCCCGAACCGTTTGGCAGCGGGCGCGGCGAGGCACAAAAAGCCTTCATGCCCGCGACTGTCTTCTTGCCCGCGACGTTCGGGCTGATCGTCCTCGCGATCGGCCTTTGGACGTATCGCCGCGACCTGTTCGCCTTCGACGCGACGGGCGATACGCGACTCCGGTCCCTTGGTCCCGTCTTCATCGCGAGCGCAATCGCGACCTTCTCCGGCGAACACCTCTCGGCCGTCCACGACCTCGCGCAGATGGTCCCGAAGTGGTTTCCGCTTCCGATTCCCACGACGTATGTCGTCGGCGTATGTCTCCTCGCCGCGGGCGTCAGCATCGCGACGAAGCGAGGCGTCGAGTGGTCGGCGCCCTTGTTGGGATTGCTGTTCGCGCTCTTCGTGCTGCTGATCTACGCGCCCAGCGCGGCTCGTCATCCGCGCTTGCACCTCGTCTGGATTTTTCCGTTTCGCGAGGGGACGTTCGCGGTGGCCGGCTTCAGCCTATTCGTGTTTGCCACGAGACCCGCGTGGTCGGACGGATTCGCGCGCTTCGCGAGATTCTGGGCGGCGTTCGTCATCGCCTTCTACGGCGTGCTGCACCTCTTGTATCCCGCGTTTGCCCCCGGCGTGCCGAGCGAAGTGAAGACGGCAGCCTGGGTGCCGTTCCCGCAGGCGGTCGCGTACGTCACCGGCGTGATTCTCGTCGTCCTCGGAATGGCCGCGTCTTTCAGGAAGACCGCCGTGCCCGCCATAACGTCGGCCGGCGCTCTCATGACCGTGGCGACGGTCGTCCTTTACGTGCCCAATTTGTTTCTGGCCACGGGACCGGCGCAGGAGATCACGGCGATCAACTTCGTCGCCGACACTCTGCTCTTTGCGGGCGCGATGTTCGCCATCGCGACCGCCGTCGGCGCCGGACGGGGGGGCGGGGCCCTGACCGATTCGACGCGGCCGCTGCGTTTCAAGGGTAAGAGCTTCGAGCTCCAGTCCCAATTCAGCGGCGAATAACCGACAAGTGATTTCTTTTCGATCGAAGTACGGCGCGCCCAGTCGGCGCGCCGCGCGCGTGCTCGCGCTCGCATCCGTGTTTTCCGTGCTGGCTTGCAGCGATGAAGTCGCGCCGAACCGCGGGTCTCGTGCGTCGATTACCATCGTCGCGCCGGCCGACAGCGTCTTCGAGGGCGACGTGATTCACGTTACCGCGAGAGTGTTCGACGACGCCGGCGTCGAGATTCCGGGCGCACCGGTGTCGTGGACCGCCGGTGACACGGCGCTCGCGAGAGTGACTGCCGGCGATAGTCTCGCGCTCCTGCGTCCTGGCAGGGTACGCGTCACCGCGCGAAGCGGCGCGTCTACGGCGACCTACGATCTCGCCATCGGCCGGCTCGTCGCGGCCAACATCGAGCTCACGCCCCCAACGCTGAGCCTCGGCCGCGGCGACCGCGTGCAAGTCACGGCCCGCGTCGTGGGGCAGGGAAACAGGACGATTCAAGGACGACCGGTCGTATTCGGTTCGGCCGATTCGTCCGTCGCGATCATCGGCTCGCCGGCGAATACCGTCGGAGCGCCGGGTTTTCTCATCGCCGTCGGCCCTGGTTCGACGACGATCGCGGCGAGTGTGGATGGGATCACGGGAACAGCTCACGTCGGTGTCGTCGTCGCGGACACGAATTTCGTGCTGACGCACTTCAATGGCGCACCGCTCCCCGCGCTGATTGCCGCCGACTCGGTCACGTTCAACGGCGTGCCGGAGTTCGACGAGGTCTACGCCGATTCCGGAACGTTCGTGTTGTCGGGCCTCGCCCAAGAGCGCTACGCGCTCGCCGTGCACTTTTCGCAGTATCACGTCGTGCGCGACGGAGAAAACGTTCAGCGCGAGCTACGCTTCAGCTTCTTCGGCGAGATCGACCGCGGCGTCGTGACCGGCACTGCCGCGGGAAATCTCTCGATGCTCTCGGAGCTCATCGGCCCGCACCTCGAGCACAGCGCGGGGCTGCAGTCCGACGGTTATCTCGTACACTTCCACGAACCGGGCGACGACTTTTTCTTGGACCTCCGCTTCAAGCGGATGGCCCCGTAACGCCCCTACTCTGTGCCGTCTGTCCCGCCGAATCGGACGTCCCATGTCCGATATCAGACGTCCGATTTCGAGCGCAAATCCGTCCTTCCTGTGGCGCGCGATCTCGCGTGGGAGCTCTGACTTCTGAAGCTGAATGAGCTGTGCTGCCCAACCGCCCATCAGACGGTGACTTAGCCACAGCCTCGGTGCGCGCCACCAGGCGATGTTTTCGTTGCGCCGTCGGTCTAAATCGTCTAAATTTCGGTCTGTAGGGGGCGACTGGCTTCGACGGGGTATGTGAAGCCGTGGCTGCGTGCCGAGGTCGTGGGGCACCTCGTTAAACACTCCGCAAACATCCAACTGCGAACAACAACTTCGCCCTTGCCGCCTAACTTTTAGTTAGGCCCGCAAGTGCCTGAGAGGAAGCCCGCCCGGGGCGGCTTCTCAGGTATCGGAAATCCGGGATTGCTGGCTCGACCGCCTCCGGCGGGCCGGTGAAATCAAGGAGGCTCATCCGCGAGTGGGTCGTTCGCCAACCAGCGCGCGGAGACATCTAACGGCGGACTACGCACGTAGTAGCTGTGGTCGATCTATTCTCGGACCCGGGTTCAATTCCCGGCGCCTCCACTAGAAAGACAGTTCAAGACGATCCAGCGGCGTCCAGCAATGGGCGCCGCTGTTCGTTTTCCCTCTGAGAACGGCGTCTAGACGCATCTTGACCCGTCCGTCTGAATCCACCATCGTTGGGGGCATCAGAGGGGGGTATTTGGAAACAGCAGGGGGTATCGTCGAAAATCGCGTCGGTAGGGGGTACGATCGTTTGAGCGATCGCGCCGTCAAATCATTCGTCGCCAAGGCTCGAGCGGGGACGGCCACAAGGGGCAAATTGAGCGACGGCGGAGGCCTCTACCTGACGCTCACCCCGGCCGGTACGGCGGTGTGGCGGGTCAAATACCGCATCGACGGTAAGGAGCGTGTGTTCGCCGCGGGGATCTATCCCGACGTTTCGCTCGCAGCCGCCCGGGAGCAGCGTGCTGAGGTGAAAGCGCACCTACGCGCGGGCCGCGACCCGGTCCAGTCGCGGGTCCTCGAGCGTCATGCCGCCACGCTTTCCAGCAATAGCACGTTCAGTAGCGTGGCTTCGTTGTGGCTCGACAAGCAGAAGCGCGGCTGGTCTGGCATCCACTACAGCAAGTCTGAACGTGCTTTGAAGCGGGACGTACTGCCGATCATCGGCGAGCTCCCGATCGACCAGATCACGTCTGCCATGGTTGCCAACGTGGTCGAGAAGATCGCCGCACGTGGTGCCGAAGAGACGGCCGGGCGAATCCTTCAACACATCACTGGAATCTTCAGGCTGGCTCGCTCTCGGGGCCTCATCCACGAAAACGTCGCGATTGACGTTCGTGAGGTGTTGCCCAAGCGCAAGCGCCGGATGGGACGACCAGCGCTGATCGTCTTCGACGAGCTGCGAGATGTCCTACGGCGCGCCGACCTCGCTCCTGTTTCCCCGTCAGTCCGACTCGCCAATCGCCTCATCGCGTTCAGCGCACAGCGCATTGGCAATGTCGTTTCGGCAACATGGGACCAGTTCGATCTGGAGTTGACCGCGCCAACGTGGACGATTCCGCGCGAGCAGATGAAGGTGCGAGACCGCGACGGCGACCATCGCGTGCCGCTCGGGCCCACGATCGTTGCCGAATTGCTCGCCTGGCGGAAAGCGACGGGAGGGAAGGGCGTAGTGTTTCCGTCCCCATCGGGAAAGCGCCCGTTTGTTGGCCGCGAAGCGATTGAAAAGCTCTACTCGGAAGTACTCGAGCTAGATGGCCGACACAGTCCCCACTCGTGGCGCACGGCATTCAGCACGCTGAGTCACGAGTTGGGAGATTTTGACCGCGACGTCATCGAACTAGCGCTGGACCACGTCTCCGACGGCAAGGTGATTCGAGCATACAACCGCGCGCAGCGATTCGATCAGCGCCTGCGACTCGCGCGATGGTGGGATGCGCAGCTTTGCGGTCAACGATCCTAACCAGCAATCGGATGAGAGCCGGTATCACCGGTCGACGCTCAATCGTGCCGTGATCGACTCGGCAATTACGCCAAAATCTGCGCTCCGCGTTTCGCGCACGCGCAATCCGGTGAAGCGCACGACATGGGCGGCCAGATACTCCGACTTTGAGTATCCCAGGCGAACCGCCGCCTCACGAAGCGTTTGCTGTGGATCGCGCAGCAGGCTGATGGTTCGCACGACGCTGCTCGCCGCGAGCAGCGATCGTGGCGAGGAGAGGCCCAACGGCTGGAAGCAGCGGTAGAACGAGCGGCGGGGCATGTGCGCCGCCTCGGCGAGGTCGCCGACTGATCGGTACCGTTGCGGCGAGCCGAACGCGTCGCGGATGGCATGCCGGAGCATGGGCGGGGCAGAGCTGAGCATCGGCTCCAGGCGGTGGAGAACGTGCCCGGTCAGCGACGCCGACTGCGCGAGGTCGGCCAGCTCGACGAAGCGCGTTGGGCTATCGTCGAAATCGGCAAGCAGGACCTGCGAGAAAGGAAAGTGTGCAAGCTGCTGTATGTGTCGAACTACGCCCGGGGTGAGTCGAGCGTAGACGATCGGTATCAATCCAGGAACGCGGCGGCAGAGTTCCACCATCTCGTCGCCGGCAGCCCCGCCATCGGCCGTCGGGTCGGCGATGAGGACTCCGCCGCCGGCCTGGAGGACGAGATTGGTTGCGTCGCGCATCGAGTCCACGGTGCGGATCCGCGTGTCGGCACGTTCGACTCGGCGGCGGAGCGGCGCCGGCAGGAATGCTACTGAGCGAGCCGGCGACTGGTCCCGTAGGCAGCGCGGGGCGAGAGAGGGGGCGGGGTC
>DASYSS010000019.1 GCA_036003045.1 Gemmatimonadaceae bacterium | reverse complement strand
GTTGGGCTTCCGGAACGCCGTGTGTCGTTTGCGAGGGATTTGGCCAAGCGTGTGATAGATCGGCATGACAGTCAGAGATTGCCGCGAAGCGCTTGCTCTCGTTCGATCGCTTCGAACAGCGCCTTGAAGTTTCCTTTCCCGAAGCTGCGCGCGCCCTTTCGCTCGATGATCTCGTAGAACAGCGTCGGCCGGTCCTCGACGGGCTTCGAGAAAATCTGCAGCAGGTAGCCGTCGGGATCGCGGTCGACGAGGATGCCGAGCTCCTCGAGCTTTTCGACCGGCTCGTCGATCTTGCCGACGCGGCTCTGAAGCTCGTCGTAGTACGTCGTCGGCGCGTGGAGGAACTCGACGCCACGGTCGCCAAGTGCACTCACGGTGGCGATGATGTCGTTCGTCGCCAGCGCCAGATGCTGCACACCGGGGCCGCGGTAGAAGTCGAGGTATTCGTCGATCTGGGACTTCTTCTTGCCTTTCGCCGGCTCGTTGATCGGGAACTTGATGCGCTCGTTGCCGTTCGCCATCACCTTCGACATCAGCGACGAATATTCCGTCGAGATGTCCTCGTCGTCGAACGAGATCAGATTCTTGAAGCCCATCACGCGCTCGTAGAACCCGACCCACGTGTTCATGCGCCCGAGCTCTACGTTGCCGACGCAATGATCCACGTACTGCAGCCCGGTCGGAGCCGCCTGATAGTGCGGATCGCGGCGCTCGAAGCCCGGAAGAAACGCGCCGCGATAATTCTTTCGTTCGACGAGCGAGTGGATCGTGTCGCCGTAGATCTTGATCGCCGCGACGACGACCTCGCCGTTGTCGTCGCGCAACGCACGCGGATCCCCCGCCGACTCGGCGCCGCGCTCCAACGCCTTCGCGTGCGCGTCGCGCGCGTCGTCGACCCAGAGCGCGATGTCGCGCACGCCGTCGCCGTGTCGGCGCACGTGCTCGGCGATCTCGCCGTCGGGACCCAGCGGCGTGGTGAGAACCAGACGAATCTTGTTCTGCGTGAGTAGGTAGCTCGCGCGGTCGCGTACGCCCGTTTCGGGTCCTCGATACGCGGTCAGCTGAAAGCCGAACGCGCTCTGATAGAAATGCGCCGCCTGTTTCGCGTTGCCGACATAGAACTCGATGTAGTCGGTGCCGTTGATCGGAAACGTGTCGTGCGCGGTCGTCTCGGCAGGCCGGGTCTGCGTGGCCATGTTCGCTCCGTGTCACCCGATGGGAGGAGTCCGGCCCGCAACCTCCGCGTGTGCGGCGCCGTACTGCGTGTACCCGCTCCACGTGCGACTCGTCGTCGCGCGCTGTCGGAAATGCTAGGCAGCCCGTGTCTGCAGGTGAAGACCTGCGCGACGGCCCGCTCGAGGATAATGTATAAGCGGTGACGACCGGCCTCCCCGTGCAATACGACGACTTCAGCCGTCTCGCCGAAGCGCTCGCCGGCCAGTATGAGCTGCGCCGCGAAATCGGACGCGGCGGCATGGGCGTCGTCTACCTCGCGCGCGACGTTCGCCTCGACCGCCGCGTCGCCATCAAGACGCTTCCGCCTCACCTCGCGAACGACCCGATCGTGCGCGAGCGGTTTCTGCGCGAAGCGCGAACCGCCGGAAGCCTGTCGCACCAGAACATCGTCCCGATCCACCGCGCCGACGAAATCGCCGGCCATGTGTTCTTCGTCATGGGCTTCGTCGACGGCGACTCGATGGCGCAGCGAATCCGCGCCCTCGGCCATCTCGATGAGCGAGAGGTCGTTCGCGAGCTGCGCGACGTTGCGCTGGCGCTCGACTACGCGCACGCCAACGGCGTGATCCACCGCGACGTGAAGGCCGAGAACATCCTCGTCGAACGGTCGAGCGGCCGCGCGCTCGTCACGGACTTCGGAATCGCACGCCTCGCCGAAGCCGCGCCTCTCACCGCGACCGGCCAGGTGCTGGGTACCGTGTACTATCTCAGTCCCGAGCAGGTCGCCGGCGAAGCGGTCGACGCGCGCAGCGATCTCTATTCGCTCGGCGTCGTCGGCTTTCTCGCGCTGAGCGGCCGCTTCCCGTTCGAGGCGCAGCTTGCGTCGGCCGTGCTGCTCGCCCACGTGACAAAGTCGGCTCCAGCGCTGCGCTCCCTCGCCCCGTTCGTCGGCACACGGCTCGCGTCGGCGATCGACCGCTGCCTCGCCAAGGATCCGGCCGCGCGTTTCCAAACGGGCGCGCAGTTCGCGCGCGAGCTCGCCGAGATAGAAGCCGCGTTGCCCGGTGCCGGCCTCGAGGCTCCGCGCGTCCTGGTGTCCGATTCCGACGCGCAACACATCTGGGAGCGGGCCGCGCACCTCCAGGAAGCGACGGGCTCACAGCCGTTGCCCGCGCTACCCATCATGAACGCGCGGCCGCGCGAGGCGCCGACGTCCGGCTACTCGCTCGACGACGTGCGCGGATCGGCGCGCGAGGCCGGGATCGCCACCAAGGCCATCGACCGCGCGATGGCGGAATACGGACTGGCCCCGGCGAACACGGCGAACACGGCGAACACGGCGAACACGGCGACGCCGGCGCCGTTGACGATCGCCGATCTCGCGCCGAAGAAGAATCGGTTCCTGGGCGAGACGTTGCTCCTCGAGTACGAGGTCGTGGTCGACGGCGAGGTTTCCGAGCGCGACTTCGACGTCCTCGGTAACGTGATCCAGAGGCACGCCGCCGGCGCAACCGGTACGTTGACCGCGGTGGGACGCTCGCTCAACTGGAGCTCCAAGATCGGCACGCGGAGGACGATCGTCACGATCGTCGCGCGGCGCGGCAAGACGACCATTCGCTGCACCGAGAACCTGCTCGATCTGAGCGGGGCGGTTTTCGGACCGACGATGGGGGCGGGCGGCGGCGGCATTGGCGGAATGGGATTCGCCGTGCTCATGGCCTCGCACCATCCCATGATCGCGGTCGTGGGTTGGCTGGGAATGATCGGCGCCGCCTTTGGCGCCGCGCGCGCGATCTACACGGGACGCGTTCGCGACCGGCGCGTGAAGCTGCGCGAGCTCGTCGACCAACTCGCGCTGGAAGTCCGCGACTCGATCGCCGGCCGATAGCCCGCACTGTCCGCACGCTTGACGGTGGCGGTTCGTGAGTGATAAAATCTTATCTTATGACCGGCGAGTCTCACCATCGGGGATCGCGCATCAGCGCTTCGCTCGTCGCGGCGGTCGCGGCCGTCGTCTTCTGGCGGACCGCGTATCCGACCATCACGTGGTGGGACTCGAGCAGCTATTCGCTCGCCGCGGCGACGCTCGGCATCCCGTCGCAGCCGGGATCGCTTCTTCTCATTTTCCTCGGCTGGCCGGTCGCGAAGCTCGCGCCTGGATCGCCGGCCCACGCGCTGAATCTGTTTGCCGGCGCACTCGCGGCACTGACCGTCGGTCTCGTCTGCGCCCTCGCACTGCGCCTGCTTCGCCTGGCCGAGGGCGGCCCTGCTCGACAAGCAGGCGACTGGCCTTCGGCGGTCGGCGCGGCACTCGGCGCGTTGACGCTGGCCTTCTCCGGAACACTCTGGGTGTACGCGGTGCGCTTCACACCGTACGTGCTGACGGCGGTGTTCACGTGTCTGACTCTCTGGGTCATGCTGCTCTGGTGGAAGCTCGCCGAGCACGACGACGCAGGGCGTTGGGTTTTCGTTCTCACGCTGCTGTTCGGGCTCGACTTCAGCGTCCACCGAACGAACGCGCTGCTCATTCCGGGCGCGGTGGTCTGGATCGCGATTCGCCGGCCGCGCACTTTGCGCTCGCCTCGAGCGATCGCCGCCGCTCTGTCGGGATTGGTCGTCGGCCTGGCGGTCCAGCTCCTACTGATGCCCGTCGCCGCGTTCACGCGCTCCACGCTCAACTTCTTTGAGCCGAGTTCGTGGGCCAGGTTCTGGGACTACGTGACGCTCAAGCAGCTCGGCGGCTCTTTTCTGCTCGGCGTGTTTCCGCGAAAGTCGGCATGGTGGTCAATCCAGACGATGGACGCCCTGCACGTGCTGCGCGACAACTTCTTGAACCTGAATGGGCGGTTGTCCGTTCTTGGTCTGCTGCCGGCGACCGCGGCGGTACTCGGCCTCGGAGCGATCTGGCGTGCGAACCGACGTCTGGCCGTTGCCATGGCATTGCTGATCGTGCTCCAAGTGGCGTCGACGGTTCTCTACTTCAACATTCCGCCGAACTTTTTTCGCACGTTCGACCGGCACTACCTGCCGATTTGCGTGACCATCGCGGTGGTAATGACGTGCGGCTTTGGCGCGGCAGTCCGGTGGTCGGCGGGATTGCTGTCCGACGCACCCGCGGTGCCGCGAAGATCCATAGGGGTCGCGGCGCTTCTCATCGCCATCGCGGTTCCGGCGCGCCAGCTCGCCGTCAATTGGAAGTCGCACGACGAAGCGCGGCAATTTTTCGCGGGCGACTACGCCGTAAACGCCCTGTCAGCCCTGCCGCCGAACGCGATCTACTTCACGGTCGGGGACAACGACACATTCCCCGTGCTGTACATGCAATCCGTCGAAGGCGTCCGGCGTGACGTCACGATCATCAACGAATCCGTCGCCAACATTCCGCGCTGGCCCGAACAACTGCGGCGCCGCGATCCGTCGTTCCCGATGTCGCTCGCCGTGGATGAGCGGATGCGGCTGGCCGGCCGCACCTGGGCCGACACGACCATCGTCGTACCGGTGCGCGGAAACGCCGCGGAACTCGGCCTGCCGCCTGATTCGCGTGTCCCCCAGTCGATCACGCTCGCCCCGACGCCGGTGTACGGTCGGCAAATGACGCCGTCGGACGTGCTGCTGCTCGACATCATCCGGACGAACGCCTGGAAACGGCCACTGACGTTCGCGGGCACCGGGACCAGAAACGCGATGGGCCCGCTCAAACGATATGGCCGCGTCGAAGGATTGTACTACCGCGCCGTGCCGGTGCCTGACCTGGCGCCGGATGCGCACCTGCTGCGACTTCGTTTGCTCGCCAGCGCCGACTTCCGCGGTTACGACGACCCGACGATTCCGCTCGACGAGGTCACGCGGAACATCGGGATGATGTCCTTCGGAATGCTGACGGATCTTCTCGAGGCGGACATGAAATCGGGCGACGCCGCGCAGTGTCGCGCCGATCGCGCCGCGGCGCTGACTCGACTGCCCCTCGACCGACTGCAGCCGTACCGTGAGCTTCGCGACGCCATCGAGTCGGCGTGCGGTGAGACCCCGCCCTAGCTCGCGAGGTCGGGAAGATCACGGAACAAGTCGAGCGCCGCTGGATTCGCCAGGGCGTCGACGTTCTTCACTGGACGGCCGTGCACGACGTCGCGCACCGCGAGCTCGGTGATCTTTCCGCTGATCGTCCGGGGAATGTCCGCGACCTGAATGATTTTCTTCGGCACGTGGTGCGGGCTCGTGTTGTTGCGGATCTGCGCGCGAATCTCGTCTCTGAGCGCGTCGGTCAGTGCCAGCCCCTCGGCGAGACGCACGAACAGCACGATGCGCACGTCGTCGCCGCCGTCGTTCTTCATGTCCTGGCCGATCACGACGCTCTCCACGACCTCGGGCAGCTGCTCGACCTGACGATAGATCTCCGCCGTGCCGATACGTACGCCGCCGGGATTGAGCGTCGCGTCGCTCCGGCCGTAGATGATCATTCCTTTGTGCGACGTGAGCTCGGCCCAGTCGCCATGACGCCAGACGTTCGGATATTGCTCGAAGTACGCCGCGCGATACTTGGCGCCGTCGGGGTCGTTCCAGAACGCGACCGGCATGCTCGGGAACGGCGCGGTGCACACGAGCTCCCCCGGCTTCTCGACGATGGAATCCCCGTTCTCGTCGAAAATCTCGACGCGCATGCCGAGCGCGCGTCCCTGCAGCTCGCCGCGCCATACCGGTCCGGTCGGGTTGCCGCCGGCGAAGCAGGAGATGATGTCCGTGCCGCCGCTGATGCTGCTCAGCCGGACGTCGGTCTTCACGTCGCGGTAGACGTAGTCGAAGCTGTGCGCGGCGAGCGGACTTCCTGTCGAGAGGATCGCGTCGAGCGCGGAGAGGTCGTGCGTCTCCCGCGGCTTGAGCCCGGCTTTTTCGGCGAGCGCCAGCCACTTCGCGCTCGTGCCGAAGATGGTGATCCGCTCGGCTTCCGCCATGTCCCACAGGATGGGACGATCGCGGATGAGGGGCGCGCCATCGTATAGCACAATCGTCGCGCCGAGGGAGAGACACGACACGAGCCAATTCCACATCATCCAGCCGCAGGTCGTGAAGTAGAACACGCGGTCGTCGCGTTTGACGTCGGTGTGGAGGCCGAGCTCCTTCAGGTGCTGGATGAGCGTGCCGCCCGCGCCGTGCACCATGCACTTCGGCAATCCGGTCGTGCCGGACGAGTACATGATGTACAGCGGGTGATTGAACGGCAGATGCTCGAACGCCAACTCTTGCCGTCCGGCGCTCCGCCCGAATTCGGGCCACGACGACCCGCCCCGATTGCTCCAAAACCCGGCAAGCGAGTCCGGGTGCGGAACGATCACGACGTGCTCGATCTCGGGAATCCGCGTGATGATCTCGGCAATGCGCTCGAGGCAATCGATATCGCGGCCCGCATAGCGATAGGCCTCGGCGCAAAACAGCACCTTCGGCTTGAT
This sequence comes from Gemmatimonadaceae bacterium, assembly GCA_036003045.1. NCBI lineage: Bacteria > Pseudomonadati > Gemmatimonadota > Gemmatimonadia > Gemmatimonadales > Gemmatimonadaceae > Gemmatimonadaceae bacterium. Next base: position 3,807 of record DASYSS010000019.1, on the reverse strand, counting down.
CTGGCCGAAGCGGTCGAGCACTCCTGACACACCGAAGTCGGGCGAGCACGACGACCAGATCGCGCCAATGCTCGTCGCCGCAAGCATTGCGATCACCGTCTCCGGAACATTCGGCATGAACCCGGCGACCCGATCGCCGGCTTCCACCCCGAGCGAACGCAGTCCGCCGGCGATGCGCGTGACTTCATCATAGAGCTGCGCGTACGTGAGTCGCGTCTGCGCGCCGAGCTCGTTCCACGACACGATCGCCTCACGATCGTCCCGATAGCGGAGAAGGTTCTCCGCAAAGTTGAGCCGCGTGCCGACGAACCAGTTGGGTCCGAGGACTGGATCGGGCGGCGCCATGCGGTCGCGTCCGACGAGCACGCGCTCGCACGCGATATCCGGATCAGGTGGACCGGTCACGATCCCGCCGAACCGGCGAACCTCGAGCCAGAACAGCTCGACGTTGCGGATCGCCCATTCGTACAACGACTCGAAGTCGTGCACGGACTCGGCGCGGCCGTCGGCGCCGAGCGCGCGGACCTGGTCGATGAATCGAGTCAGGTTCGCGCGGGCGATTCTCTCAGCCGAGGGCGTCCAAATCGGCTCCATCGCCAATGCTACGGCCGATTCGACGGTGCAGTTACACGAGAGGTGTCGTTGAAGAAACGCGGCGCTTTGGGACAGGTCGTGCCCCAGCCCTTGTCGTCGACCGCGTTGCCGCGACCACCGCCCGCCGCTCCCCGCCCACCGGCCACGCCCAGAAGCGCCGCGCTCAGCTCGGCGCGTCCGCTCTGCGCGCCGCGACCACCGCCGCCGCCACCGCGCCCGCCGCGCCCGGCGGCGATGTCGGCTCGCTCGCGCGTGATGAACGTCGGATCCTCGGACGCAAGATAGGCGAGCATGGCGACGATCGTCGCGTTCCCCTTCAAATCATCGAACACGATCTTGTCGAACGAATCGCGGTTCGTGTGATGCGTGTACGTACCGTAGTCCCAGTTCAGCGAGCTGAGTCCGAACACCGGCGCGCCGTAACAATCGAACGAAGCGTTGTCGGTGCCGCCGGTCGCGGGTGCGCCGACGCCGGTGTAGCGAATCTGATCCTGGAACTCCTTCGGCAGCTTGGCGAGCCACGCCTGCATGTGTTCGCCCGCGTTGGGCAACCCGACGCCCGAGGTGCTCTGAATGCGTCCCGTGCCGTTATCCTGGTTGAAGCCCGCCTGAATCGCGCGCACGATCTCCGGATGGTCGTAGGCGTACGCGTGTGAACCGATGAGCCCCTGCTCTTCACCCGGCCAGTGGCCGACCATGATCGTGCGCTTGGGATGCGGATACGCGGCTTTCAGAATGCGCATCGCCTCCATCATCGTGATCGTGCCCGTGCCGTTGTCGGTCGCGCCCTGCGAGCCGTCCCACGAATCGAAGTGCGCCGAGAGGAGGATGTACTCGTTCGGCTTCTCGGTACCTTTGATCGTGCCGAACGTGTTGTACATCGGGACATCGGCGAGCGACTGAGCGTCCGCGTTGACACGGAGCTGCGGCCCCTGATGCCGCTCGGTCAAGCGATAAAGCAGCCCGTAGTCCTCGCAGCTCATCGCGATGCCGAGCGCCGTTTTGTTCTTCGTGTCGTAGACCGTGTACGTGCCCCACGCTCCGGCGAGCGCGTTGGCGAAGTTCGATACGATCACGCCGACCGCGCCCGCCTTCTCGATGCGCATCCCGAGATTGCCCGTCGGGTTGCCGGCTGTGACCGGGTAGCCGGTGTTCCGAATGCGCGTGGTCCATTCGTTGACGAGGTTAACGACAGTGGAATCCATGCGCGCCTTCGACGCCGGCGTCGCCATGGCGGCCCATTCCTCCTCGGGGCGGCACGTCGGGTAGGCGGGCGAGATGAGCACGAACTTGCCCTTCACGTTCGGCAGCCATTTCACGAATTCGTTGCTGTCCTTCACCATCGGCAGCACGATCGTCGTGCCCGTCACGTTCTTGCCTTCGGTGCCCGGACTGTCGCCGAGGATCGTCGCTTCCAGAGTGCGGACTCGCGGCTTGACCAAGTCGATGTGTGAGTAGCCGCGCTTCCAACCGCGCCATTTTCCGTACTGTTCGCGGCGCGCGTCGATGCCCCACGCGCGGTACATCTTCATGACCCAATCGCTCGCCTCGACGCCCTGAGGCGTGCCCGTGAGTCGCGGACCGATCGAGTCGAAGAGCGTCTGCGAAAGGTCCCACGTGTGCGAGCTGTCCATGCCGAGCGTCCACATGCGCGCGAGCACCGGGTCGCTCGACGCCGCGCTCTGCGCGCGCGACGACGACGGGAGCGAGACGAGGGCGGCACCGAGCACGACCGTGGTCAACAGTCGAAACGACATCGCGATTTCTCCAAGTGAGCGGAGGGTCTACGGGATTTCGTTCAGAATGACGTCGAAGACGAGCGTCGAATTCGCGGGAATCGGCGGCTTGTTGAATGCGCCGAACGCGAGCGCCGACGGTATGACGATGACGCGCTCTCCGCCCTCTCGCATCCCGAGCATACCGTCCTGCAGCCCGCGCACGACCGTGCTCAGATTTACCTCGCCTCCGAGCACTTGGTCGACCATCACTCCGTTCTTCAGATAGGTCTGGTAGCTGAACACCACCGTCGTCGACGACTCGAGCTCCGCGCCCGTTCCCTGCTTCAGATCCTTGTAATAGTCGCCCAGGTCCGTCTTCGTCATGCTCGCGATGACGATGGGTGGATTGAACGTCGACGCGAACGTCTCGGTCGCCGGGTCGCTGGGATTGTCGTTCGCCGGATCGTTTCCCGGAACGTCCAGGCATGCCACCAGTCCGAGCGCCATGATCGCCATCGCTAGACGTCGCATATCGTTTCTCGCTTGAGGACTCTGCGCGCTGCTCGCAAAGACGTTGAAAACGCGGGCGTGCCTGGGTCAGCGCACGCGCACGACCGACAGCTGCATCGATGCCGGTATCGGCTGGCCGTTGGACGTCACGGTCAGCAATGCATCTTGGCCGCTCGCCACCGAAAAGCGCAAGAAGGAGACGCCGTAGCCCGCCATGTTCAGGCTGACCGGCACGTTGTCCGACAAGATTCGTGTCAGCAGCGGGAACGCCGTGGACACCCCGCCGCCGGTCAGCACGCTTCGCGCATTCCACGACGGTTGCAGGTATCGCGGATCGACGCCCGGCGCGTTGTCGTCGAGGAAGACCGAAAGGGCCCAGTCGTGCAGCATCGACGACGGCGACGCCCCCAACGCGTTGGTGAGATTCGCGATCCCGCTCGTGTGCGAATTCACCAGGTTGAACCAGAACGCGTTCTCGGTGCCCGGCGGCAGATGGTCGGCCGCGTAGCGCAGGAAGCTCCAGATCGCCCCGCGCGTCTGTAGATCGTCGTCGAACGAGTTGAAGCCGATCGGTGCCTGCGTTTCAGTCGAGCCGAGGTACAGGCTGTACCGGCGGAAGTTGTTGATGGCAAAAACGGAATAGGCGTTCGAGAACAGCGAATCGGTAAATCCAGTCGCGTCGAGGTTGGTTCGCGGCGACCGCTTGGCCGAGGCGAAGAAGTTGAGCTCTTCCGCGATGTGGGCGAGCCCTTCGTCGAGCCAGGACTCCTCGAACGCGGTGCCAACGCCGTTCACGTAGATGCGGCGCGACGCGTTGATGAGATGCTGGTACTCGTGCGCGACCGTGCCGTTCGTCAGCGTGAGCACGAGCGACTTCGACCGCTTGTTCTGGTTGACGACCCCGCCCGTGTCCGGAACCAGCAGGTAGAACATCTCGGCGAAGTTGCTGCCTGCGCACGGGCCGCCCGGTGCCGTGGTCTTGGAA
>DASYSS010000018.1 GCA_036003045.1 Gemmatimonadaceae bacterium | reverse complement strand
CAGAGGAAGTAGGAGCCGTAGCGCCATGGCGCTTCGCCGACCCACGGGCGGGCACCGTTGACGTTCTCTACCACCAATGGGATGAACCGTCCCGACGCTTCGCACGCTTCGCGCTGGATGCGAAAGCACGCCCTGAATAGCGCCGTCAAATCCTCAACCGTCCGCGAGCCCGTATACCGCTCCGGGAAGTCGCCCTGACCTCGCAGCGCCCGCGCGATCTGCTTCGCCCGACTCCACGGCATCGCCATATAGCTGTACTCCTGGCACGGCGGCGAGGCGACGATGAGATCAGCGTCCTTGAACTGCGCCCCGTGAATCGTGAGCACGTCCTGTAACACGAGTTGCGCGGGATAGCGATGCTCGCCATAGACGTGCTGCTCGATGTCGAAGCCGATCACGTCCCACCCTTCGGCCAAGAGCCCTTCCGTCCAGCCGCCAAGGCCGCAGAACAGGTCAATCGCAAGGGGCTTCATTCGTCCCCCACGGGGTGCGCGGAGACGCGACGGGGCGAGCAGCATGACGCCAGCATCGCGCTAGTCGGCAGCGACATCGTTCGCATTCCTCGCCGTCTGTGTCCTCAAATCAGGGCGGACCCACGTCTCCCTGGCTTGACTGGGTCGCGACGTCGTAGTATCACTGTCGCCAGAGTTGCATGACAAAGTGTTACTGTCGCCTGCCAGATCGGCCGAAGTTCTTGTAAGATGTATTATGTCAACCACCGCCGGTGGAAAACTGTGGAGAAGTCCTGTTCTCCACGGATTCAGAGCTCGCCAAGGGCTCCCCGGAAGACGATCCGGCCCTCGCCAGACAGGCTCGGCAGCCAGCGATCGCCCGAGCGCTTGAGGCGGATCGACAGCGGCAGGCCGGATCGGGACTGGATTCGGATCGGCGCATTCGGATCGGCCTCGGCCCAGGTCGCCAGGAGGATCGCCACCGCCACCGCCCCGCTGCCACAGGCGAGCGTCTCAGCCTCCACGCCTCGCTCGTAGGTTCGCATCGCCCAGCCGCCCGAGCCGGAGGCGGCCTCGGACACGAAGTTCACGTTGGCGCCCTGGGGAAAGGCATCGTCTGACCTCAAGGGGCGGCCTCGGCCGACAACGTCGACCGTGCGCGAATCGGCGCATCGTATGACGGCGTGCGGAACGCCGACCAAAGCGAACCCCAGACGCGCCTCGCCGACCGATAGCGGAATGCCATCCACCGTCGCGCGGACGTCCACAACGGGCTCCAAGTCGATCTCGGGGTCCGAGCCACGCATCCTGGCCTGCACGACGCCCTCGTCGGTCTCGATCGACAGAGCCCCGTTCCTGGCCATCCCGAGCTCGAAGCCGAGGCGAGTCCCGCACAGGGTGGCATTGCCGCAGAAGGCGGCGCGGGAGCCGTCGGCGTTGAGATACGTGAGGCGTATGGACGCCCGTGTCGATGGCTCCAAGAACACGATCCCGTCGGCTCCGACACCGGTGCCGCGGGCGCAGATGCGTCGGATCGCCCGAGGATCCTCGAGCGGGCCCGGGCCCACGCCTCGCGCGTCGATGACGACGAAGTCGTTCCCGGACCCGCTCATCTTGTAGAACGGCTCGCCGCCCTCCAACGCCCGGTTGGTTCGAGCCCCGTCGTCTGAATCGATCACAGCTTTCCGCGTATGGCCCACCACCTGAGCCGCCAGACCATCCAGATCGCCTCGCGTACGATCGACTTCGACATCTTGCTCTGACCCTCGGTGCGGTCCACGAAGACGATCGGTATCTCGACAATGCGAAATCCGCGCTTGGTGGCGCGGAAGCTCATCTCGATCTGAAATGCGTAGCCGTTTGATTTAACCTGCGACAGATCAATGGCTTCAAGAACTGCTCGGCGAAAACACTTGAAGCCGCCGGTGGCGTCCCAGAGGTTCAATCCGGTCACGAAGCGCGCGTACACGTTCGCGAAGTAGCTGAGCAGCAGCCGCGAGATCGGCCAGTTCACGACCGTCACCTTGCCGTCGCGATATCGCGAACCGAGCACGAGGTCTGCGTCGCGAACCGCCGTCAGAAACTCCGGAAGATGGTTGGGGTCGTGGGAAAAGTCCGCGTCCATCTCGAAGACGCAGTCGTAGCCCTGCTCCAGCGCCCAGCGGAAGCCCGCGATGTAGGCCGTGCCGAGCCCCATCTTTCTCGGGCGGCAGAGAATGTGGACGCGCGAATCGCGCTCCATGATCCCCTGGACGATCGCGGCGGTGCCATCCGGCGACCCGTCGTCGACGACGAGGATTTCGAGGCGAGGATCCTGTGAAAGCACGCGCTCCGTGAGCCGCGCGATGTTCTCGCACTCGTTGTATGTCGGGACGATGACGAGGGCGCGCTCAATGCTGAGCGCGCCCTCGTTGTCGCCGGAGCGCTCGGCGGGATTTCTTTCCACGCTCCAATTCTAGCACACTATTTCAGCACGTAAATCTTGTTCGAGGACCCGTCGATCGTGACCACGAAGTCGCCCAGAGGACTCATCACGATCAGGTTCGGCGCGCCGGGGCCCGGGATCGGAATGTTGCTCGACACCAAGTCAGTCGAGAACGTTCCGTCCTGGAACGGCGCGTTGAACACTGACCCGTTGAGCGAGACCCACAGGGCCTGATTGTCCGGAGAAATGGCGACGCCCTGGGGTATCGCGGCGAACGTGACTGTGCCGCTCAATCCACCGCCCGCGAGCGCGGTCATGGTCACATCGTTAGAAGAGCCGTCGATCGTGTAGAGGGTCTTTCCGTCGCGCGAGACCGCGAGATCGCTCACGACCGACGTCGGGCGCAGCGTGCGTTTGACTTGGCTGGTGCGGGCATCGATTTCGAAGACCGTGCCGAGCGCGGTGCCGATGTAGAGCAGCGAGTCACCAGCGGCCATCTTCATCGCGTTGCCGATGCCCGGAACGCTGATCGTCGAGGTGATGGCGCCCGACGCGGCGTCGATCGTGACCAGGCTGAAGTCCGCGCGATCGACGAAGATCTTCTTGCCGTCCGACGTGATCGCCACGTGGAACGGGTTGATGCCGCCCATGTCGATCGTCTGCGTGACCGCCTGCGTCCCGGCGTCGATCAGGACCAAAGTCGGCGTTGGGGCGCCGGTGACCGCCACGATGGTGGACCCGCCGACCGCCACGTCGACGACGTTGCCGCCGACCGGGATGGTGGCTGCGCCAGCTGTCGCGGTCGCGAGGGTGACCGAGCCAACGGCGTTCCCCGTAAAGACGCCCGCGTATGCCGTCGTCTTTCCGACGGCGAGGCTCTTCATGAAGCCGCCCAGCGACGCGGCGCCGACGATGACGCCCGCCGGGTGGCCGATGACGCTGACGACCTGCGTCCCAGTGCCCGTCCCGGAGGCGGCGGTAATGGTCGTGTTGCCGGACGCCACCGCGGTCACCGTGCCACCCGCGTCGATCGTGGCCACGGCCGTGTTACTGCTCGACCAGGTGATGGTCGCGTTGGGGACCGGATTGTTGTTCGCGTCGAGCGCCTGCGCCGTGAGCTTGAACGTCTGCCCCGTGGCGAGCGTGGGCGCGGTGTTGGTGATATTCACCTGCGACGCGGAACCCACCGTGCCGGTGGCGGTGAACGTCACCGCCGGCAGCGAGGCCACCGTCGCGGTGAGCGAATTCGCGCCGATTGCGCCGCCCAACTTCCAAGAGCCAATCGTCGCGATACCCGACGCGTTCGTGTTCGCGAGCGCACCCGTCACCGAGCCGCCGCCGCTGGCGACGGCGAAGGTCACGAGAATGTTGGGGAGCGGATTGCCGAAAGCGTCGGCCACCTTCACCGACGGCGCGACGGGGACATTGGCGCCGGCAACCGCTGACTGCGCGTCGCCGCCCGCCTTGGTGACGGCTGACGCCGCGCCGGGTGCGGCGAGCGCGACGAAGCTGACGGCCGTGAGACCGGTCGCCGTCGCGCTGGCGCTCTGCACGCCGGCCGTCGGCCCGAGCGTCCACGTCGTGATCGCCTGCCCATTCACGTCGGTTCGAACGCTGGCCGAGCTCACGGTTCCACCGCCGCCCGTGATGGCGAATGTGACGAGCGCGCTGTCGATCGGACTCCCCGCCTTGTTCTTCACGACGACTGTCAACGGCGTCACGACCGTGGAGCCAACCGTCGCTCGGATCGTGTCGGTCGGCGTGCCGGTGATGGTCGCCGGCGTGACGTCGACTTTCGGCTCGGTGGATCCGCAGGCGCCGGCGAATGCGAGCGCGGCGATGGTCGGGAGGAACAGACGATTTCGCACGGTGTGTGATCGGACGGCGTGTGACGCCATTTGGAGTGTCCCCTTGGGTAGTCCCGACCTCGTTTCCACCGACTGCTTCGCCAGCGGGATTCGGGTCGAGCGCCGGGCACAAACTAGTTCCGTGTCAGGCCCCGGTGGGGACTGCCGCCTTTCGGTCGACGACCCCACCTCCAATCCAGACGATCAATGCCGCCAGAAGTGCCACAATGGTCACCGCCTTTCCCGTTTCGTAAGCGGCATCCGTGAAACGGAGCTGTATCGAACGGGCGCCCGCCGGGAGAGGCACCCCGATCAGATTGTAGTTCATTCGCAGGGGACTGACCGCCTTCCCATCCACCACGGCGCGCCAGCCGGGATAGTAGTTCTCTGATACGACGAGAGCCTGCCCCGCCGTGGCGGGCGTGTCGAGCTGCACGTCGATCGCGCCGGGTTCGAATCGCGTCGTTGCGGCCCTCTGAGGTGCGGGCGGAGGGGGCGACGTCGGCGACGTCGCGTTGGGATCGACCGAGGGGTCGACCAGAGCGGCCCGCGTCGGATCGAACCGCTGATCGCGGACTGTGGCCAGCGCCTGCTCGTCGGTCGCCTTCACAACTGCGCTCGCGACCCACGCGGCAGGATTGTCGCCGGGAAGCCGATAGAGGTAGACCGGTGTCCCCACGGCGTCGGCCACCGGACCAACGATCTTCCTCGGCGCTTCGGACCAATGCAACTGTGCCTGCGCGCGCGCCATGACAGACTCCGGCAGCGTCGTGTACAGATACTGGACGTTCTCATGGCGCCAGATCGCGGGATTGATTTGTTGGTCGTCTGGGTAGCGGGCGTCGGGCTCCATCTTGTCGAGCAGCTTCTCGTACCGATTGAGCTCGTTGCCGTGATAGCCGATCAGCGTGCGGATGTCGTGCGACATCAAGGCGTCGCCGACGAACGCGGGATCGCCGACCTCGTAGCCGGCTCCCGTCGCGTCGAGGGCCACCACGCGTCCAGGTTCCTTGGCTGCCCGCACGCTGTCGATCGCGGGATCCGACGCGTACAGCTTCGAGGCCGGTGCGTCGAACTGCCAGTAGACGCGTTCGATCGACCAAAGATCGAGACCGACGAGGACGAGAAATGCGATCGCCGCGACTTTCGCCCCGATGCGTTTGGTCGCCAGCGCCCAGCACACTCCCGCGACGAGGATGAGTACCAGTGCGGACCTCAGCGATCCGAAGGCCACCTCCGGTGCATTCGCGTCGATGGCCTGGTCGCGCGGCGGAAATCCCGTCGGGAAGGTCGATGCGACGACGTGGCCGAGTGAAGTGAATCCGCCCGTCGCGCCGATGGCTCCGATCACGACGGCGGCGACGATCCATCCAATGGCGAAACGCGTGCTGGTTCGATACGAAAGAATCCGATCAGCGCCGAGTCCCGCGAACACCGCGACGGCGAACATGCCGACGTACATCATCGTGCTCGGCGCGCGGAAATAGTGCGTGCCCGGTACGATCGCGTAGACGAGCCGGTAAAACGGCGTGAAGCCGCCGAGTGCCCAGAGGATCGACACGACGAGGGCGCCGCCCCAGAATCGGCGGAACGACACGCGCGTCCCCGCTCCGATCGCAGCCGTCGCCAGAAAAATTGCGGCGGCGCCGGCGTACTCGCTGTGGAAATGAATGCCGTTGCGGCCCCAGTAGTGGTCCAGGATGCCGCTGAACTGAGGAATGATCGTGTTGATCAGTTCTTCGATCGGCATCGAGAACGACGTCGCGAACTCGTAGCCTCGTCCGCCGCCGCGCGGCGACCACGGGACGTACTCCTTCACCGGCCAGAACTGAATCGCGCCGATCGCCAACCCGAGCAGCACCGCCCCGCCCGCAAACGCAAGCCGCCGAATCACGACGGCTCGATCCGGCTTCCCGGCGCCCGTATCGGCAAAGGCCAGATACAACGCGAACGCGCCCGACGTGAGCAAGAAGTACTGGAGCAATTGCGGATGTGGGCTCAGCACGGCGAGGCCTACCGTCACGGCGAGGGCGCCCCACGCCCAATGCTTCCCGTCGCGCATGCCCCGCGTGACGAGGAGCAACGCGAGCGGCAGCAGCGCGCTCACGAAGAGCTTTCCGTCGTGCCCCGGCGACGCGTACCCGGCGATGGGGCCGCTCACCATGTACGCCAGTCCGCCGATCAGCGCCGCGTAGAAGGAAACGTTCCACGCGCGCAAGAACTGGTATGTAAAGAGTCCCGCGAGCACCAGGTGAATCACGAACTCCCACGTCATCGCGCGGTCGGTGGGCATCACCATGCGCAGGAGGAACGTGGGATAGAAAATGTCGCCGTGCATCGCGGCGACATACGGCATTCCACCGAGGAGGTACGGATTCCACTGCGGGAAGCCGTGGCCGGAGCGGATCCAGTTGGCGGCAAACTCGCGGAACGCGTAGCCGGCCTTGTACTGGTCGCTGCGCGTATTGATGAGGAATTGACCCGACAGAGCCGGATACGCGAGCAGCATCGACGCGACGATGTAGACGAGCGCTGCCCACGCGGTGGCGAAGCGCGGCGCCGGGAGCGCCGCCGACGCCGGCGGCGCGGAGCGCGACGGCGGTGGCGGAGGTGCCGAGCTACGAGTGCGAGTGGCTTGCGTGGAGGCCGTGGCCATTCAGGTCGGTTGTGCTCGAGAACGTGATCCGCCGGTGCGCCTCAGAAACAGAAGACCCGGGACGACCTCCAGCAGTGACAGCCAAAGACGCGAGCTGACGGCGATGACTACTGCCGTCGCCGGTGTCGCCAGGTTGAGCGCTCCGAGCGTAACGGCCAACATCCCCTCGCGAACGCCGAGTCCGCCCGGAACGACGAGCGCAAGATAACCGACGAGGTACGGCCAGGCGAAAGCGGTGACGTAGTCGGCGTACGAACCCGGCGCACTCCCCGTCACACCGCGAACGAACAGCTGGAACGCCGCGCCGTACAGCAACCACGCCGCGATGTTCGCGCCGATGGCGAGATACACCGCTCGGTGCGGAAGGGTCACGTCCGGAACATCCTTCTTTGTCAGCCTTCGCGCCGCGCTCAGGATGAGCGGCAGCGCGCTCGGCAAGAGCAACACGGCGCCGAGAACGACGGCAAGCAACGTCACGCCCAAGCCCGTTCTTCCCTGAGAGATCTTGTCGAACGAGCGCCATCCGGCGACGAGGGCGACCAGGAAGCCCATCGCGATGTTCACGATGGTGTTCAGCACCGATGAGCCGACGGCCGCCTGCCACTTCACTCCTTCGCGCTCGGCCATGGTGGACATGGCGGTCATCTGCCAGATGCGGCCCGGCACATAGAGCCCCAATCTCGAAACGCTCATGATGCGCACTGCCGGCCAGAAGGCGAGCGACGTGTTCCAAGCGACGAGAATGCGTCGCCACGCCTCGATCAGTACCGCGTACGCGCCGAGGACGACGAGCGCCGACGCGGCGATGATCAGCCAATTCGGGTGGAGCTCGAGCGGTTGGCGGGTGACGTCGTGCCACTGCTCGACGAGCGCCTTGCCGACGAACCAGGCGACGACGATCGTCGCCACCACCTGCACCGCCAGCCAGCGCTTGTCGCGACGAGGCTTATCGCGGCGAGGCGGCGATGGCGGACTTGTAGACGTCGGCGTAGCGTCGGGCAACCGACTCTGGGGCAAAGGTGGCGAGGGCATGCATGCGTCCAGCGGCGCCGAGCGACGCGCCACGGTCGTCGCGGGAGAGCAACGACGTGATCGCCGCCGCGAGAGCCGCCGCGTCCACATCGGGGACGAGAATCCCAGTGCGATCGTCCTGCACGACGTCGGTGAGTCCACCCGACGCGAACGCGACGACCGGTGTACCGCACAGCTGGGCTTCGACCGCGACGAGACCGAGCCCCTCTTCTATCGACGGAACGACGAGGGCGACCGCCCGTCGGTAAAACGCGGCGAGTTTGTCCTGCGGAACGGCGCCATGCCAGGTCACACGAGTGTCGAGTCCAAGGCCGGCGGCGAGCTGGAGCAACCGCTCTCGATCCTCGCCGTCGCCGACGACGTCGAGGCCCATCGACGGGTCCGCCAGCTTCGTCATCACGTGAAGCAGGAGCTCGATTCCCTTCTGCTTGTTGAGCCGTCCGACGAACAGCAGGCGGTTCCCGCGGGAAGCGACGCCGTCCGGGGAAAAGAGCTCGGTCGCCACTGGCATCGGCGCGACGACGGGAGCCGGCGCCGAGATCACTTCCTGGACTTCCGACGCGAGCCATCGCGATACGGCGGTGACGGCGGCCGAGCGATGCAGCACGTGGCGGAACGCCGGGCGCGCGAGCGCGACCGACCGTGCGAGGCGCACGTCGCTTCCGTGGAGCGTCGTCACGAGCGGTTTGTTCGCGAGCCGGCCGAGCCACGTTCCCACGAGCCCGTTCGGGAACCACCAGTGCGCGTGGACGACATCGGGCTTGAATTCGCGGCGCGCGCGAACGGCCGACCGAAATTCGGCGCCGAGGAATCCGAGGAGCGTGAACCGCGCGCTCCACGACGCCTGAACCTGCGATGCCATCGTGCCGGTGTAGGCGAGCGTCTCGAAGCGGCGCGGAGCGTAGTGGAAGCGGTCCACCGGCACGTCGTCGAGCGTCGCGTGTTCGGGATAGCCCGGCGCGGCCGGCGCGACGACGCGCGTGTCGAACCCCTCGCCGCGCAACGCCGACGCGAGCCGGAGCACGAACGAGCCCGGCGGGTCGCCGCGTTGCCGGGGGAACGAGTGCGTGAGAAAGAGAACTCTCATGCGTCAGCGCCGGTCGCGCGCGGCGTCCATTGCGTCGATCTGGCGCTGCAATTCGCGAAGCTGCGCGCGCTGCCCCGCGATCTGCTCACCGATCAGCCCCGTGGCGAAGAAGACGCTGCCGAGGATCAGGCACGTCTGAATCACGGTCCACAGCGGTCGAATGGCGAGCGTGCGCACGAAGACGAGCGCGATGAGGCCGAACAGCGTACTCGCCGCGAACAGCGCCGCCCCGAGCATACCGAAAAGGAGCAGCGGCTTCTGGCTGAAGCGGAGCTCGAACCACACCGCGAGCATGTCGAGCACGCCAACGGGGATACGATGCCACGTCGCGAACTTCGACTTCCCGGCGTGTCGCGGATAGAGCGGAACGGGGATTTCGGAAATCATGAAACCCTGCGCCGCCGCCATGACCACCATGTAGCGATGCCAATCGGGACGCGTCGGCAGGCTGTCCATCACTTCGCGGCGATACGCCTTGACCGAGTTCAGGTCCTTGACCGGAACGTTGAACAGCGATCGGCTGAGTCGGTTGTAGATGTTGGAGACGAACGCCTTGTCGTAGTGTCCTTCCTTGAATCCCGTGACCATGTCGGACTCGCCGGCGAAAATCGGCGTGACGAGCCGGGGGATGTCTTCCGGCTTGAACTGCAAGTCGGCCGGATAGAAGACGAGCACGTCGCCGCGCGCGGCGAGATACCCCGTGCGCAGCGCGTCGGCGATGCCGCGGCGCGTTCGATGGCGCTGAAGCCGGAGAAACGGATATTGCTCCGCCAACCCCTGGAGCACGGCCCATGTCCGATCGACGCTGCCGTCGTCGATGACGACGACCTCGTAGCTGTGGGGCGACACTGCGAACGCCTCGGCTGCCTGCGCCATGAAGAGCGGCAGGTTCTCGGCTTCGTCTTTCGCGGGGACGAGCACGGAGACGTCGACCGAGTCCCCTCCCCCGGCGCGAAGTCGTCGCTGCGCATCGAGGCTGCTGCCCGCGGACGGGTTCATCGGCGCCCCGATCGTTGAGGTCATACCCTCTTTCGCATTCTTGCGGACAGGACTCCGAGTTGGTCGCGGTACTTCGCCACCGTGCGGCGGGCGATCTGTACCCCGCCCTCCTTGAGGATGTTCACGATGGCCTGGTCGGTGAGCGGATGCTTGGGATCCTCCTCGCCGACCAGCTTCTCGATCTGCGCCTTGATGCCGCGCGCCGAGACGTCTTCGCCGGCGGTCGTCGACAAGCCCGACGAGAAGAAGAACTTGAGCGGGAGCACGCCGCGCGGCGTCTGGACGAACTTTTCGTTCGTCACGCGGCTGACCGTCGACTCGTGCATGTTGATGACTTCGGCGACTTCGCGGAGCGTGAGCGGCTTGAGGTACTGCACGCCCTTCTCGAAGAAGTCGCGCTGCCGGTCGACGATGTAGTTCATCACCTTGAGCATCGTCTGGCGGCGCTGCTCGATCGCCTGGATCATCCAGTTCGCCGAGTTGAGCTTGTTGGAGATGAACTCCTTGTTCTCACCCTCGAACTTCTTCTTGTCGCGCGCGATCTCCTGGTAGGCGCGGCTCAGCTTGAGGCGCGGCAGGTTCGCGTCGTTGAGGAAGACGTGGTAGCGCCCGTCGATCTTCTCGACGATGAGATCGGGGATGATGTAGTTGTCGCTGGCGCTCGAGTAGACGAGGCCGGGCTTGGGGTCGAGCTTCTTGATCTCGTCGGCCGCGCGCTGGACGTCGCCCGGGCTGATGCCGAACCGTTTGGAGATCTCGCTCCACCGGTGGTTGATCAACTCGTCGAAGCAGTCGCGGACGAGGCGGAACGGGACCGACTGCTCGAGCCCCGCCTCGCGGAGCTGGAGCATGAGGCATTCGCGCAGGTCGCGCGCGCCGACACCGGGCGGGTCGAGGGTCTGCACCGTGCGCAGCATGTCCTCGACTTCCTCGATCGTGTAGAGCGGCAGGTCTTCGGTGTCGCGCTCGGTCGCCTCGGCGGCCTTGAGAATCGTGTCGTTGACGGCCACGAGCAGGTCGTCGAGCGGGCACGCGAGATAGCCGTCTTCGTTGATATTGCCGATGAATTCGTCGGCGAGGAGCTGCTGGCGCGGCGTGAGGTCGAGCAGTGTGATCTGATCGGCGAGGTGGTCCGAGAGGTCGCGCGTGTCGACGGTGACGGGCTCGTAGTACTCGCGCTCTTCGTGCTCTTCGCGCCGGCCGCCGGTGTCGAACCCGTCGAGGAGGATCTCCTCCCAGTCGATCTCGTCGCTGCTGTCCTTTTGTTCGGTGGCCGCCTCTGGTTCCGGCGTCTCGTCCTCTTCCTCGCCCTCCTCTTCCTCGAGCTCGACCATGTCGAGGAAGGGATTGTTCAGCAGCTCCTGCTTGAGGTGTTGCTGCAGGTCCAGCAACGGCATGTACAGCAGATCCATCGCCTGATACAGGCGAGGGTTGATCTTGAGTTCCTGCCTGAGCTGCGTGCTCTGAGAAAGGCCAGCTTTCATGAGTCTGGGTTATGCCGCGGGCGCCGAGTCGTTGGCGGCGGCGAACCGCGCGCGCAGACGCGCCGTGAGCGTGGGACCAAGATAAATGTCGGCAACCGTGTCGTCGAACACGAGCTCGCGAACGGTTCCCGAGACCTTCACCTGCCCATCAAACATGATGTATGCCCGATCGACGATGTCCAAGGTTTGTTCGACATTATGATCGCTGATCAGGACGCCGATCCCTCGATGCCGCAGGTTGCCGACGATCTGCTGGATGTCGTGCACAGCGATTGGATCGACGCCCGCGAACGGCTCGTCCAGCATCATGAACTTCGGCTGCGTGACGAGCGCACGCGTGATCTCCAGCCGCCGCCGTTCGCCGCCGGACAGCGAGAACGCCTTGTTGTTGCGCAGGTGCTTGATACTGAGCTCGTCGAGCAGCGTCTCGAGCCGACTGCGTCGTTCGTTCGCCGGCAGACCGAGCGTCTCGAGAATCGCCAGGATGTTGTCCTCGACCGACAGCTTGCGAAAAATCGACGGCTCTTGCGACAGATAGCCGATTCCCTGCCGCGCCCGCTTGTACATCGGCATCGACGTAATGTCGGCGCCGTCCAAAACGATTCGTCCGGCAAGCGGCTCGATGAGGCCGACGATCATGTAGAAGGTCGTCGTCTTCCCCGCGCCATTCGGCCCCAACAGTCCAACAATCTCCCCCTGTTGCAATCGGAGGGCCACGTCGTTGACCACGCGTCTTCGTCTATATGACTTGACGAGCCCATGCGCCTCGAGGACACTGCCTCCCACGGCGGGAGCGGCGCGGACCGGCGTGGCCACCCGAGTGTCCGTTACGCCGGCGTGCTCGCCGGTCTGCCGGAGCGTGACGGCCAGCGCGTCGCGAGCCACGACGATGTCGCGCCACGCGCGCTCGGAGAACCAGACCTCGGGCGCGCGCTCGAACCCGCCGAGCGGCGGGGCCACGACACCGTCGGCGGCGAGACGAGGGAAGACCGATTTCGCGAGATGCTGCCGCACTTCGTCGAGGCTGAGGCGTCCCGCCTCGCGCTCGGCGTCGTGTCCGGCGGCACGGAGCGCCGCGAGGTGATCCTCGCGATACGCCCTGATCACCGCGTCGACGTTCGCCAGGCCGGTCGCGTCGGCGACGCTGATCAGCGCGTGGAGCGCGAGCGCGATGGAGCGGTCGCCCTTCGCGAGTTGGTCGGCGAGGGCGCGGACGCCGGACGGCGGCGTGCCAGTCGGATTCTCCGGCGGCGGGGCGGCGGGCGGTACGGTCACAGGTGATCTCGCGGTGGACGATCGAGCGCCCCGCTGTCGAACGGTGAATTGTCGGGCGGCTTCGGCGGCGGCTTGGCCGGGGTCGCGGGGGTCTTCGCCGGCGTCTTCGAGGACGTGGATCCGGCCGTCTTCGACGTCGTCGCCGCGTTCGTCCTGCGGCGCGCCGTGGTGTCCGGCTTCGCCTCGATGAAGATGCCGCTCACGGAATCGACCGTAGTCACTGTGGCGACTTTGTTCGAGTCGTTGAACGCGACGGTGATGTCGCGCGCGGTGACGTAGTTGAGCGAGGCGCGATGTTCGGTCGAATCGCTGGGTGCGAGGTGGTACAGCGAGCTGGCGTTGCCGCGCGCGACGAGTTGCTGGATGCGCGGCGTCTTGGACGTGTCCTTGGGGGAGCGCGCCGTCGTATCGAAGTGCGCGACGATGGTGTCGCCGCGCAGCCAGTCGGTGGTGTCGGGCGGCGTGACCTTGTACTTCGTCGTGTCCGGCCTGCCCTGCGCGAATGCTTTTCGAAACGCACGAACGAGCTGCATCTGCTGCGCCGGCATGGTCACGTCGAGCGAATCGGCGATCATGTTCTGGCTTGGCGACACGACCTTCGCCCGGTTCACGGCGCTCCAGGCGTAGGCGTGGTCGAGCAGATCGTTCCGCACACGAAGATCGATCGTGTCGGACGTGAGCGTCATGGAGTCCGACACGGCCTTGGCGTTGGCGCGCGAAATGACGCGCGTCAACTTCTTGTTCGTCGAGAACATGTCGATCAACGTGCCCGTCAGCGTGAACGGATGGTCGCGCTTGCCGACGACCTTCGGATTCCGCATCAGGCGCATCGATTCCTTGCCCTGGTCAATGAAGGCCGAGTCACCGGTCGCCGTGAGCGCCGTGTCCTTCAGGTTGTCGGCGGGGCGCGTGATGATGACGTGGCCGCCGCCGTAGACCAGGCTGTCGCCGACCATGTGCACGTGATCGGAGATCACGGTGAGGGGCGGCGCCAGTTTGCCGGTCGAATCGCGCTGAATGATCGTGATCGTCGGCCGCGCGATGGCGTTCATCTCCTCCTTCGTTCGGATCCGCGGCACGAGACGCTTGTACTCGGCCTGCGGTCCGACGAGGGTCGAGCCGCTCGTGGTCTTCGCGTTCACGTTTCCCGCCGCGACGACGCGTTCGTCGGTCGGGAAGTAGTTGAGAAAGTCGGCCGTGACGTGAAACCGCGGCTCGTCAGCGGAGGCGTGGCCGACGAGCTGCGAGTGGTCGGGGTATGACTCCGCGCTGTCGCCGTGAAGGACGATGTTCCGCTGCGGGCAGTCAATTTCGACGTTGCCGCCCCAGAACGTCACCTGTCCGACGCCGGGCACGCTGTCGCTCGCGAGGCGATCGCTCCTGAATTTGCACCGCGTCGGCGTCGGCGCCCGCGAGGGCGCGGGCTGTTGCGCCGCCGCGACCCGCGCGGTCGCGG
The DNA here is from genome assembly GCA_036003045.1 of Gemmatimonadaceae bacterium. Classification (NCBI taxonomy): domain Bacteria; kingdom Pseudomonadati; phylum Gemmatimonadota; class Gemmatimonadia; order Gemmatimonadales; family Gemmatimonadaceae; species Gemmatimonadaceae bacterium. The sequence goes on along the minus strand of DASYSS010000018.1, from coordinate 12,071 downwards.
CGAGCAACACCAAGCCGACGAGCCGCGCACGACCAATCATCGCTCTGGGATCAGCACCGACGAACTGCCGGTACAGCTGCGCAAACAACGGAACGATGTGAAGCCGCTCTGCGTCGTCATCTTCGCGCCGGGCGCTTGGGTGGACGTGAAGCCGATTCCGGATTGGGTGTCCTCGCCGCGCGTGAGCGTGTAGTTCGTATCGCTCGAGATGACGTGCGAGACCTGGTTGTAGACCACGTGCGGCGAACGCAGCGTGCGCCCGTCGACGAGTTTGATCAACACGTCGCCCCACCCTTCGAGAATCTGCGTGCGCGTGCTGTAGACTCCGCGCTTCGCCTCCATCGTTCCCTCGGGCGCGCCGGTCTCGCTCGTGAACTTGACGTGCGCCCGCCGCAAGTCGAACCGCGTGCTCTCCTCGAGGACGAACGCCGTGTCGGCGGTGACGTCGCCGCGCTGGACTCCGTTCGTCGTGAGGAGGAAGTTCATGTCGAAGAGGACCTGATCGGCGCTATCGGCGACGGACGGGCCGCCGGTGACCGGCGGCTGCTTGGCGCTGTTGCAAGCGTCGGCGCCGAGGACGGCGAGGACGAATGCGGCGCAAATCGCGAGTTGTCTCACGCGACCCTGGCCCGCATGAGGTCGTGAAGATGGACGACGCCGACGAGCCGCTCGCCGTCGTCGAGCACCGGTGTGGCCATGATTCCGAACTGCTCCATTCGGTACGCGACCGCGCTCGCCAATTCACCGAGGTGCGCGACTTGGGGAGCACGAGTCATGACGGTGTCTACAGGCGTATCGTGCAGATCGCCGCGAGCGGCGACGAAGCGACTCATATCGCCCGCCGTGACCAACCCCTGGACGCGACCATTGTCATCGCACGCGATGGCGATACCCCGCTGACGTGCCACCACGTCGAAGGCGACACTCACGGTGTCTGAAGAGCGCACGACCGGCAAATCCTCACGCAGCATTATTTCCTCGACTCGAACCACGAGCTGTCGGCCGAGGGCGCCGCCCGGATGCAGCCGGGCGAAGTCCTCGCGCTTGAATCCCTTCTCCTGCAATAAGGCGACGGCGAGCGCGTCGCCCAAGGCAAGCGCCGCCGTGGTGCTCGTCGTGGGGGCAAGGTCGTGTGGGCACGCTTCCTCGCCGACCGCCGCGTCGAGCGACACATCCGAGTTCCTGGCGAGTGCCGATGCCGGGTCCCCGGTGATGGCGATCGTTCGTACCCCGAAGGCCTTCAAATGGCTCAACAGGCCCAGGAGCTCGTCCGACTCGCCGCTCTTCGAGATCAGGATGGCCACGTCGTTTCGGCTGACGATCCCGAGATCACCATGGACGCTGTCCACGGGGTGAAGGAAACTGGCCGGCGTGCCCGTGGAGGTGAGGGTGGCGGCAATCTTGTGGCCTATCAGCCCCGACTTGCCGACGCCCGCCACGACGACCCGCCCGGGGGACTCCGCGATGAGCCGGACCGCGCACGCAAACTCGTCGCCGAGCCGCCCCTCGAGAGCGGACAGCGCGTCGCGCTCCATCCGCACGACTCGCTTTCCACGCTCGACGATCTCGCCGTCGTTCATCGCTCGGCCGCCGCCGTCGACATGGTCGACGAACGTTCAGCGACGTAGCCCTGCCACGCCGCATCCCAGGCGCCCCGCGCCTTGAGCAACAGCTCACAGAATTCCCGCACCGCGCCGCGTCCGCCGTGGCTCGTGAGGTGGACGCGGCTTTCGCGACGCACTTCGGCGACGGCGTTGCCGACGCACACCGGCAACCCGACCATTCGCAGCATCGGCAAATCCGGAAAATCGTCGCCGACGAACGCGCATTCTTCTGGTCGTATCGAATGCCGCTCGAGGATCGCGAGAAAGCCGCCCAGTTTGTGGCCGTCGGGCCCCTGCACCACGTCGTCGACGGCCAGCTCACGCGCGCGAAGCGTAACGCTCTCCGAGATGCGCCCGGTGACGATCGCGACGCGCACCTCGGCGCGGCGCAGCAGCGAGACGCCAAGTCCGTCCTGGATGTCGTAGCGCTTGAACTCGAGGCGCCGGCCGTCCACGTCGCCGAGGTAGATGCCGCCGTCGGTCATCACGCCGTCGATGTCGAAGCCGACGAGCTTGATGGAGCGCGCGAAGACGGGGTCGATCATCGGCGTGCCCGGTTCCAGATGTCCACCACCCGGTCGACCAGCGCATCGAGCGACGAGAGCGGAATCATGTTCGGCCCGTCGCTCGGGGCGTTGTCGGGGTCGGGATGAGTTTCCATGAACAATCCGTCGGCGCCGGCGGCGGCGGCCGCGAGCGCGAGCGGCGGAATGAATTCGCGAGCGCCTCCGCTGGCACCGCCCTCGCCGCGGCCCGGCTGTTGTACGCTGTGGGTCGCGTCGAAGATCACTGGGCAGTCGCACGCCGCGCGCATGCGCGCGAATCCGCGCATGTCGACGACGAGATCACCGTAGCCGAAGAACGTTCCTCGCTCGGTGACCGCGACTTCGGGTTTTCTCGGACGGCCGGCGTCGCCGCGTACTTTGTCGACGGCGCCGCGCATGCCTTCCGGATGCATCCACTGCCCCTTCTTCACGTTCACCGCGCGACCCGTTTCACCGGCGGCGACCAGGAGGTCGGTCTGCCGGCAGAGGAACGCGGGAATCTGGAGGACATCGGCAACTTCAGCCGCGGGCATGCACTGCTCAGGCAAATGCACGTCGGTGAGAATCGGCAGGCCGGTGGCGGACCGAACGCGGTCGAGCGCGGCGAGGCCTTCGTCCAACCCCGGCCCACGATGCGCGCCCGCGTTCGATCGATTGGCCTTGTCGAAGCTCGCCTTGTAGACGACGCCGCCCGGCACGCGCTCGGCCAAACGCGCGAGGTGCTCACCGACGCGCAGGTTCAGCGCATCGGATTCGAGGACGCACGGTCCGGCAATGAGAAAGAGCGCATCCCGCCGGAAGTGCGTCGCCACGTCAGTCGGCCGCCTCGACGAACGACGAGCTTTCGCGTCCCTGCCGGCGCGTGTGCTTCGCCTTCACGGCCGCGGCGATGAAGCCGGCGAACAACGGATGCGGGCGCGTGGGGCGCGACTGAAGCTCCGGGTGGAACTGGCACCCGACGTACCACGGATGCGTCGTCAGCTCGACGATCTCGACGAGCTGACCATCGGGCGAAAGCCCGCTGAGCTTCATCCCGTGCTGCACGAATAGATCGCGGTATTTGTTCGAGACCTCGTAACGGTGGCGATGGCGCTCGCTCACTTCCGGCTGTCCATAGATCTCGGCGACGTGTGAGCCGCGCGCCAGCCTGCAAGGGTAGGCCCCGAGGCGCATGGTGCCGCCCATGTCCGTCACGTGCTGCTGCGATTCCATGAGCGAAATGACCGGGTTGTCGCATTCGGGCGCGAACTCCGACGAATGGCTGTCGTCGAGCCCGCACACGTTGCGCGCGAACTCGATGATCGCCGTCTGCATTCCGAGGCAGATGCCGAAGAACGGCAGCCCGGTTTCCCGTGCAGACCGAATTGCTTCGACCATGCCCTCGACCCCCCGCACGCCGAAGCCGCCTGGAACGAGCAGCCCGTCCACGTTCTTGAGGATCTGCGCCGCGCGCTCGGGCGATGCGGCCGCCTCGCTCGACATCCACTGCACGTCGACGCCGACGTCGTTCGCGATGCCGCCGTGGATGAGCGCCTCCTGGACGCTCTTGTAGCTGTCGGCGTAGTCGGTGTACTTGCCGACGACCGCGATGCGCACGCGCTCGTGCGGCGAGAGCACGCGTTGCACGAGCTCCCGCCAGGCGGCGAGCGGCGGTTCGGGGAGCTCGAGGCCGAGCTTCTGCACGACCTTGTCGTCCAGGCCCTGCTCGTGGAAACGGAGCGGGATCTCGTAGATCGTGCGGACGTCGGGCGATTCGACGACGGCGCCGAATTCCACGTTGCAGAAGAGGGCGATCTTGCGCTTGATGTCGTCGGAGATGGGCCGGTCCGTACGCACGATGAGCACGTCCGGCTGAATTCCGATCTGCATCAACTCGCGCACGGAGTGTTGCGTCGGCTTGGTCTTGAGCTCACCCGCCGCGGCGATGAACGGCACCAGCGTCAGGTGAATGAAGAGCGCGTTCTCGCGACCCACGTCGTGGCGGAACTGACGAATCGCCTCGAGGAACGGCAGCGATTCGATGTCGCCGACCGTGCCGCCGACCTCGACGATCACGACGTCGGTCTCGGGCGCCAGGCGCCGGATGGCCGCTTTGATCTCGTCGGTGATGTGTGGAATCACCTGCACCGTCGCGCCGAGGAATTCGCCGCGGCGTTCCTTGGTGATGACGTTCAGGTAGATGCGCCCCGTGGTGATGTTGTTTGCTTGTGAGAGCGCGCGATCTATGAACCGTTCATAGTGACCCAGATCGAGGTCCGTCTCGGCGCCGTCGTCGGTGACGAACACCTCGCCGTGTTGGAACGGCGACATCGTGCCCGGATCGACGTTGAGGTACGGATCGAACTTCAGCATCGACACGCGGAGGCCCCGTTCGACGAGCAGCCGGCCGAGCGATGCCGCGGCAATCCCCTTCCCCAGCGACGAGACCACACCGCCGGTGACAAAGATGTACTTTGTGGTCGCCGAGCCTTGGCCGGCGCGAGGTGGGACTAGCTGCATGAGGATGTCACCCGGTGGTGAAGGCCGACCAGTGTTCGTTCGCGAGTTCCAAGTCCTGCTCCGTATCTATTCCCGGCCGGACGGGCTCGTCGATCAACGCCACGCCCATCGGCAGTCCGGCGGCCAACGGCCGAAGCTGCTCGAGCCGCTCGATTTGCTCCAAGGGATTCACCGGCAACGCGACCCACCGGCGAAGTGCGTCGGCCGAGTACGCGTACACACCGATGTGCTGCCACACGTGGGTCCGCTGCGTTTCCGCGTCACGATCGTTCAGCAGAAACGGAATCGGCGCCCGCGAAAAATACATCGCACGGCCCTGGTCGTCGGCGACGACTTTGACGACGTGCGGATTGTCCAGGATGTCGCTCGGCGCGAGGACGGCTGCCGTGGCGAGAGCAAAGCGAGCGCCGCTCACGAGCCGGGCGGCGCCGGCCACAGCTTGCGTCGAGACGAAAGGCTCGTCGCCCTGCACGTTGATGATCACGCTGAAATCCCGAAACTCGGGTCGCGCCGCGACCTCAGCCACGCGGTCGGTGCCGGACGGGTGCGAAGCGCGCGTCAGGACCACCTCGGCGCCGTGCTCGCGTGAGGCCTTGGCCACCTCATCGCTGTCGGTCGCGATGACGACGCGATCCGCGACGCCGATCTCGGTCACGCGCTGCCAAACGCGGACGACCAGTGGAAGTCCGGCGAGAAGTCTCAGCGGTTTTCGGGGGAGGCGCGTCGCACCCAGTCTGGCTGGGATCACGGCGAGCGCCCTCATGCGCGGCGCTCGGGGGGAAGAGGGACGGCGGGATGCGCGCCCACGGCCGCAACGATCACGTCCCTAAATGTAGTTGAAGCCGGAATCGGAGGAAACCGCCGGCGCGAGCCGAGATCCTCGCGGCGGGCGAGCGGCTGTCGGCGGCGACCAAAGCTCAACGCGGATGCCGCAGATTTTGAAAGCGGCATCTGTGTTTCCCTTGTCTTCAGTCGGCACCGTAGCCGGTTTTGGCGGATCGGACCTCGCCGCCTAGAACAGGGAAAACCCCGCGGAAAACTTCGACGTGCGGCGGACCGGATCCACGAGCCACTCGGCGTACAGATAGCTGAGCGCCAGGCGCACGCCGCTCAGCTGCTCGAGCTCGGGGAATTCCTGGAACGCCGCCCCACCGAACGCCTCGCGGAGCTCGAACAGCGGGGCGCCGAGGCCGCGGATCGTCCAACGCCGGATCGGGATCGCGTAGTGGGCGTCGATGTACACGAGTTGGTCGCCGCCCAGCGAGAGGAGATCGATCGTCGGCAGCGTACCCGGGCCCCCGAGGAATGCCCAACGCTGTCGCGGCGTCTCGCCGCCGCTCGTGGCGACGACGTGCGCGTACACGTGGAGAGTCTGCCGGCCGAACGTCGGGAACGTGATGTTGCCGTCGAGCGTGAGCTGTCCGAAGAGCGGATCCGTGACGGGAGCGCCGACGGCGGTCGACGACTGATGCGCCAACTCGATTCCGACTTTGAGATGCGTCTCGATCGCCGCGCTGTCCCAGTCGACGTGAACTCCCGCGAGCGCGGACTGGATGCCGCCTCCCTGTACCGGAGGATTTGGCCGAAACCGACCGATCGAATCGCCGCCGAGGAACGTGAAGGGAGCGCTGTTCACGACGATCTGGGAGCGGAGGCTCTCGAGGTGCTCGAACCGGCCGCCGATTTCCGGCTTCACTCGCCAGCCGGGCCCGGTCCACTCGCGGTTGAGGCGTAGCTCGCCGCGCGTTCCACGCGTGTAGTTGCGCGTGTCCTGACCGAACGCGAGAAACTCGAAGCCGTTGATGAGATCGTTTCGAATCCAGGCGTCGTTCGTGAAGACGCCGCGCACCGCCGAATAGTCGAGCGTGAGGTCGCGCGGGAAGTCGATGCTGCCCTCGACGCTCGGATCGACCGCCCCGAGCTGGGATCGGTACGTCACGAGCGGCGTCGCGGTGAACCGGAGCCTTGGAACGGAGATGTCGAGGCCCACGGGAAGTCCGACGCCGCTCACGCGCTCGTACGTCGGCATGCCGATGCCCTGCAAACCGGTGAGCGCGGCCGACGGTCGCAGCGAATCCGTCGTCTGCGATCCTGCCCGCCCGGCTCCGCCCGAGATTACCAGGGCGAGCAGAGCGGCGCGGCGGATCACCGCGCGAGCTCCAGGAAATTCCTGAGGAGGGCTTTGCCGTGCGGGGTCATCACCGACTCCGGATGAAACTGCACGCCGTAGACCGGATGTTCGCGGTGCTTCACCGCGTGCACCTCGGATGAATCGTCCTGCGCGACGGCAACGATCTCCAGCGATTCCGGCATCGTGGTGCGCTCGACGATGAGCGAGTGGTAGCGCATGACTTCCATCGGTGACGGCAGCCCCGCGAAGACGCCCGTTCCGTCGTGGCAGATCTGCGACGTCTTGCCGTGCATCACGCGGTCGGCCAGCACCACCTCGCCGCCGTACGCCTCGCCGATCGCCTGGTGCCCCAAGCAGACGCCGAGAATCGGAATCGAAGATCCCCACCGGCGAATCGCCTCGACGGACACGCCGGCCTCTTTCGGCGTGCACGGCCCCGGCGACAACACGATCGCCGACGGCGCGAGCGTGCCGATCTCGTCGACGCTCACCGCGTCGTTGCGGCGCACGACGACGTCGGCCCCCAGCTCGCCCAGATACTGGACGAGGTTGTACGTGAAGGAGTCGTAGTTGTCGATGACGAGAATCATGCGGGAGAGTGCGGGGTGCGGAGGCGGGGTGCGGGGACCTGGGACAAGGCGGAGAAAGGGTGCGGAGAGTGCGGCGGCTCAGGCTCGTGGATGATACTGCCGGTGGACCTGTCTTAGATACTCCCGGTCCACGTGGGTGTAGATCTGCGTGGTCGAGATGTCGGCGTGGCCGAGCATTTCCTGGACGGCGCGGAGGTCGGCTCCGCCCTCCAGCAGGTGCGTCGCGAACGAGTGACGCAGCGTGTGCGGCGACACGGTCTTTTCGATTCCGGACCGGTCGACATAGCGCCGGAGAATCTTCCACGCGCCCATGCGGGTCAGCGGCTCGCCGCGCGCGTTGAGAAAGAGGATCCCCTTCCCGCCCTTGCCGTTGGCCTCGAGCCGAGGGCGCAGCTCGCGGATGTAGGTCGCGACCGCCGCGATGGCCGAGCGTCCTATCGGAACGAGGCGCTCCTTGCTTCCCTTGCCGAACACGCGCACGAGCTTGTCCTCGAGCATCACGTCTTTCGTGCCGAGCGTGATCCACTCGGATACCCGCAGCCCCGCGCCGTACGCCAGCTCGAGCATGGCGCGGTCGCGAAACACCAGCGGATCATCGAGCGTCGGCGACGCGAGCAGCTTCTCGATCTCGGCGACGGTGAGCACCTCGGGCAGCGTGCGCCACCGCTTTGGCGTCTCCAGGCGCTCGCTCGGGTCGCGCGCCACCGCGCCGTCGGCCAACAGAAAACGAAAGTAGGTTCGAATCGCCGAGATGTTTCGGCGGATCGACGACGGCGAAAGGCCGACGTCCTTCAAGTGATACACGAACTCGCGGAGGATGCGGCTCGTGACGTCCATCGGCGACGAACCGCCTTTCGTATGCACGTAAGCGACCAGGCGCTCGGTGTCGCGCCGATACGCCTCGAGCGTGCGCGGCGACGTTCCCTGCTCGAGCGTCAGGTAGTCGCCGAAGCGGTCGAGCTGAAAACGGAGCACTGCGCCTTCGTCCAGCATGATGTCACGACGCCACAGGCACGAGTGTCGCAACCGCTATGCAGGCGATGCCTTCGCCGCGGCCGATCCATCCCATGCCTTCGTTGGTCTTTCCCTTGACGCTCACCTGCGACGCGCCGACGCCAAGCGCCGCGGCAAGACGGTCGCGCATCATCTCGCGGTGGGAGACGATCTTCGGCCTTTCCGCGACGATCGCGACGTCGATTTGATGCACGACCCACCCGAGCGCGCGAACGCGCTCGACCGCGGCGCGGAGCATCTCGATCGAATCGCGCCCCGTATTCGCCGGGTCGCGATCCGAGAACATCTCGCCGATGTCGCCCGCCGCGGCCGCGCCCAGAATCGCATCGGTGATCGCGTGCGCCGCGGCGTCACCATCGGAATGACCCTCGAGGTGCACGTCGCTGGGAATGGGAACGCCGCCGAGGATGAGAGGTCCTGGCGGCGCGAACTTGTGGGAATCGTAGCCGACTCCGACGCGCGGAGCCGACGGTCGGGGGTCGACGCTCACGCCGCCGCGCCCGTCGCCTCGATCGGCAGGATCGTGTAGTCCTGACGGCGGCGCGCGACGTTGAAGCCCGCGTCGCGAATGAGGCGCTCGATCTCTTCTGTTGTTGTACGATGCGTGGTGTTCGCCGCCGAAACCACGTTTTCCTCGATCATGAGCGAACCGAAGTCGTTGCAGCCGAACCGGAGCGCGGTCTGACCGATCTTCATGCCCATCGTGACCCAGCTGGCCTGGAGATTGGGGACGTTGTCGAGCACGATGCGCGCGATGGCGACCGTGCGGAGATACTCGATCGCGTCGGTCTTCGGCATGTGCGACATCGTCGGCGTGTTTTCCGGCTGAAGCGGCCAGCAGATGAACGCCGTGAAGCCGTGCGTGCGCGACTGCACCTCGCGCACGCGCTCGAGGTGCTCGATGCGCTCGGCGAGCGTCTCGCCGATACCGTACATCATGGTGACCGACGTCTTCATGCCTTCGTTGTGGGCGAGCTCCATGATCTCGAGCCACCGGTCCGCGCCGGCCTTTTTCTTGGCCACGAGGTCGCGCACGCGCTGCACGAGAATCTCACCGCCGCCGCCCGGGATCGAATCGAGCCCCGCCTTCATCAGCTCGCGGATGACGTCTCGTGCTTCGATGCGGAACGTCTTGGCGAAGAAGTCCACTTCGCTCGGCGAGAAACCATGAATGTGAATTGGATGATTGCGCTTGATATACCTGAGCAGGTCCAGATACCACTCAAATGGTATGTATGGGTTGTGCCCGCCCTGCATGAGAATCTGGATCGCACCCATCTGCTTCGCTTCGTCGATCTTGGCGCCGATCTGCTCGTACGACAGCGTCCACCCTTCCCCGTGCTTGGGCCGCCGGTAGAATGCGCAGAAGCCGCAGTCGGCGACGCAGACGTTCGTGTAGTTGATGTTCCGGTCGACGATGTACGTGACCGTGTTGTGCGGATGCTTCTCGCGCCGCACGCGGTCCGCCTCGGCGCCCAGCTCGATGAGCGACGCGTTCGAGTAGAAGTCGAGAACGTCCTTCATGTCGCGCATGTCAGGCCGCCGGAAGAAACGCGAGCGAGCCGTCGGGCACTTTCCCCGCCGCGACGAGCCGCCGGAAAAACTCGGTGAGTCCAGCCAGGTGCTGATACGAGAGCCCATAATCGAGGCCCGACAGATACTCGACGCACACCGGCTTGAGAACGCCTGTGGCGAGCGCGGCCTGCGCGGCGAGCGTATCGAGGTGCTGCAATCCCCAATCGCGCGACGCGATCAGTCCCGCGTGAATCGCCAGCGCGCGGTCGACGGGAGCGGTCCGCTGCGCGACCCACACGGCGAACACGAACGGCAGCCCGGTCCACGACTTCCATTCGCTGCCCAGGTCGTAGGCGAAGCGGTACTGATTGAGCGGGCTGTCGCCGGAGACCGACTCGGGCGACCGCAGACGCGACCCGAGGTGGAGCGCGGCGTCGCCGATGACCAGACGGGCGTCGTGCTCTTCGTCGCCGAACCGGGCAACATCGGCCAGCTCGGCGTCGCTGGGGACGAACGCCGGTTTCGCGTCCCAGACGTTGGTGAAGAGGAGCTCGAGCAGCGCGACGCTCGTCATCGAGCTTCGGCTCACCAGAACTCGGCGGCCGTGGAGCTCAGAAGCGGGCCGCTTGGAGAACAACACGACGCTCCGCACCGGCCCGTCGCTGCAGATCGAAAGATCCGGCAGCAGCAGATAGCGCTTGGCGTCGCGCGCGTACTCGACGGCCGAGATCACGCTCACGTCGAGCGTGCCGGCGGCCATCTGGCGATTGAGCTCGGTGGGCACGCCGTCGACCAGCTCGCCTTGCAGGGACACCACGCCCCGATCAATGGCGCCGTAGACCGGATAGCAGTTGATGTACGGGATCCGGCCCACTCGCATGGTCGTCACGCGGCCGCCGGCGTCGCAGTCGGTCCATCGTCGAACGTGCGGATGATGTTGTAGAACGAGTCGCGCTCGGCGGGCACCTTCTTCGCGCCGCGAATCAAGCGCAGCAACTGATCGAGCGTCATCGCCTGCGCGGTGTGCGCGCCGGCTTCGTGGTAGATCTTCTCGCGCACCACCGTGCCTTCGAGATCGTTGACGCCGAAGTGCAGCGACGCCTGCGACACGAACGGCGTGACCATGATCCAGTGCGACTTGATGTGGTCGATGTTGTCGAGGAAGAGCCGCGCCACGGCGAGATTCTTGAGATCGTCGAAGCCGCTCGTCGCCAGACCGGTCCGGTGCAGCGTCTCGCCCAACTCGTTGTTGTCCGGGTGGTAGGCGAGCGGGATGTAGGCGAGGAATCCGGCGGTCTCGTCCTGGAGCTCACGCAGCATGTCGAGATGCGCCATGCGGTCGGCGTACGTCTCGACGTGGCCGTAGAGCATCGTGCAGTTGCTGCGAATGCCGAGCGAGTGCGCTTCGCGGTGAACCGCGATGTATTCCTCGCCGGACAGCTTCTTGTCGGCGATGGTCGCGCGCACGCCGGGGCTGAACACCTCGGCGCCGCCGCCGGGCATCGTGTCGAGGCCCGCTTCCCGCAACGCGATCAAGGTGTCCCGAATAGCAAGCTTGCTGATGCGCGCGATGTGCGCGATCTCGACCGCCGTGAGCGCCTTGATGTGGACGTGCGGAAAACGCTCCTTGAGGCCGCGGAACATTTCGGCGTAGTAGTCGAGCCCCGCGTGCATGTCCAACCCGCCGACGATGTGGAACTCGCGGGTGAGCGTACTGTTTGCCGCCGCGGCTTCCGCGTACACCTGGTCGAGCGTGTAGTGGTACGCCCCCTCCTCTTTCGGCAGACGTGCGTACGAGCAGAAGACGCACGTCTTCCGCAGGATGCAGATGTTCGTCGGGTTGATGTGCTGGTTGGCCGCGAAGGTGACGCGGTCCCCGTGCTTCGCGCGGTTGACCGCATCGGCCATGTGGCCGATCGCAAGCAGGTCGCTGCTGTCGAACAGCGCGACGCCGTCGGCGGCGGTCAGCCGTTCGCCGCGCTCGACCTTGGCGGCGACGGGACGAAGCGCCGGATCGCTGATCAGCCCCGCGTCGAGTGAGACTGCCGGCGACGGCACGGCGCTACTCCTCGAAGCGCTTGACGGCGAGGGTCACGTTGTGACCCCCAAAGCCGAAGCTGTTGCTCAACACGGCGCGCACCGGCCGGTTGGCGGCGACGTTCGGTGTGTAGTT
>DASYSS010000016.1 GCA_036003045.1 Gemmatimonadaceae bacterium | reverse complement strand
CATCGTGCTCAAGGACGGCCCGATGCCGTACGCCGACGTCGGCGCCGCGCTCGAGCAGGCGATGGTGTCGTGGAGCGACTTCGCATGGATCCGCGACGCCTGGAAAGGCCCGATCGTCGCGAAGGGCGTTCATACTGCTGACGACGCGCGGCAGGCGATCGACTACGGCGCCGACGCGGTCGTCGTGTCGAACCATGGCGGCCGCCAGCTCGACGGCGTCGCGGCGACCCTCAGCGTTCTGCCGGAAGTCGTCGACGCCGTGAAAGGCCGCATCGAGGTGCTCCTCGACGGCGGCATCCGGCGCGGCAGCGACATCGTGAAGGCCCTCTCGCTCGGCGCCCGCGCCGTTCTCATCGGCCGCGCCTACGCGTACGGCCTCGGCGCGGCCGGCGGCCCCGGCGTGACCCGCGCCATCGACATCCTTCGCACCGACGTGATCCGAACGCTCAAGCTCCTCGGCTGCGCGTCGGTCCGCGACCTCGACGCGTCCTTCGTCCAGTGGGACCGGCCGTGAGCCCGCGGGTCACGGTCATCCTGCCGACCTACAACTGGAGCGGCGTGTTGCGGTTCGCGATTGCGAGCGTGCTGCGGCAGATGTTCACCGATTTCGAGCTGCTCGTGATCGGCGACGGCTGCACCGACGACTCCGAGCAGGTGACCGCCGCGGCAGGCGATCCGCGCGTACGCTGGATCAACCTTCCCGCGAACACCGGCCATCAGAGTGGACCGAACAACGAAGGACTGCGTCAGGCTCGCGGTGAGCTGATCGCCTACCACGGCCACGACGATCTCTGGCTGCCGCATCATCTCGGTGTCATGGTCGACGCGATCCAGACAACGGGAGCCGATCTGGCGCATTCGCTCTGCTTCATGATTCCGGCGGAAGGCGAGTCAGGATGGCTCTTGATCCCGCAGAAGGAGCTCGGCACGTACGCTCCGCCGCTGTGCGTCGTTCATCGGAGAAGCCTCACCGAACGGATCGGCGGATGGCGTCCGTACCGGGAGCTCGGAACGACTCCGCCCGACGTCGAGTTGTGGCGTCGCGCCGCGGCCGCGGGGGCGAGAGTCGCCTTCGTGCCACGCCTGACCGGGATCAAGTTTCCGGCGAGCGTCCGGCGCGACGTGTACCGCACGAAGCCGCACCACGAGCAGGAAGCGTGGACGGCGCGCATCGAAACGGATCCCGATCTCGAGGCGCACCTTTTCGCGCATGCGGTAACGGGTCGCACGGAGCTGATGGAGAGTTGGTCGTATCGTGAGCTGTTGCGCGGCTTCATTCGCCAGACAGCGCGGCGATTGCGGACGCGACTCCGGTTTCGGCGCGAATCGCTCGACGTCATCCGGCGGTTCAAAGGCCTAGATGGCTGAGGAGAAAGTGATGCTCACCGCGGCACGCAAAGACGGCCAGCTCGTCACCAAGGAATGGCAATTCATTCAGCAGCCGATCGACGGCGTCTCCGCCCACGAGGTGCTGCACGTGCCGCGCGACCACGGCGTGATCACCGAGACCTACCGGACGGAGTGGGACCCGAGCGGCTTACCGGTCGTCCACGTCTACCAGTCGCGTCTCTACCCCGGCGCCATCGGCGCGTGGAGCTGTCACGCGAAAACCGTCGACCGCCTCTTCGTCAATCAGGGGCACCTGAAGATCGTTCTCTACGACGGCCGGGAAGAGAGCCCGACACACCGCCGGCTCATGGAGCTTCACGCCGGCGACGCCCGCCCCACCTTCCTCCACATTCCCATCGGCGTCTGGCACGGTCTCCAGAACGTCGGCACGACCGACGCCCTGATGCTCAACTATCCGTCGCGCGCCTACGACTACGAGGATCCCGATCACTACCGCCTGCCGTGGGACTCGGATGAGATTCCCTATCGTTGGATGCCGAGCGAGCGGACGAGACTCCGTAACGATCACGAGTGATCAACCGTAAACCAGATTGATGACTCGAATACTGCCGGCGTTTTTCGTCCTCGCGACTCTCTCTGTCCTCGGTCAGCCCGTCGGGACGCGCGTCGACATCGGTGGCCGAAGCCTGCATCTCGTCTGTATGGGACGCGGTCCGCACACTGTCGTGATGGAGTCAGGCGCCGCAACCGCGTTCTATGAATGGTGGCTGGTTCAGACCGCACTGAAGGATGAGATCCGCACCTGCTCGTATGACCGCGCCGGATTCGGATGGAGTGATCCGACGCCGTCGCGGAGCGTTGCGGGTTACGTCGACGATCTTCATGAGTTGCTGCGGCGAAGCGGCGAGAAGCCGCCGTTCCTCC
>DASYSS010000015.1 GCA_036003045.1 Gemmatimonadaceae bacterium | reverse complement strand
TCGAGTGAGACTGCCGGCGACGGCACGGCGCTACTCCTCGAAGCGCTTGACGGCGAGGGTCACGTTGTGACCCCCAAAGCCGAAGCTGTTGCTCAACACGGCGCGCACCGGCCGGTTGGCGGCGACGTTCGGTGTGTAGTTCAGGTCCAGCTCCGGATCCGGCGTCTGGTAGTTGATCGTCGGCGGGATGATGCAGTCGCGAACGGCGAGCGCGCCAATGATGAACTCCACCGCGCCGGCGGCGCCGAGCATGTGGCCGGTCATCGACTTCGTGGAGCTCACGTTCACTTTGGGCGCGGCGTCGCCGAAGACGGCCTTGATCGCCTTCGTCTCGTTGAGATCGTTCGCCGGCGTCGAGGTGCCGTGCGCGTTGATGTACTCGATGTCGCCCGGGCCGAGCTTCGCGTCGTTCATGGCGCGGCGCATGGCGCGCTGAGCGCCCTCGCCATCCGGGGCCGGCGCGGTGAGGTGATACGCATCGCCCGTCGCGCCGTAGCCGACGATTTCGGCGTAGATCGGCACGCCGCGGCTCAGCGCTCCCTCGAGGCTCTCGAGGATCACGATGCCCCCGCCTTCGCCCATGACGAAGCCGTCGCGGGTCGCGTCGAAGGGGCGCGACGCCGTCTCGGGAGACTCGTTGCGTTCCGATAGGGCCTTCATGTTCGCGAAGCCGCCGATGGCCATCGGTGTGACCGTGGCCTCGGAACCGCCCGTGATCACGACGTCGGCGTCGCCGTACTGGATGGTCCGGAACGCGTCGCCGATCGCGTGCGCGCTCGTGGCGCAGGCCGAGATCGTGGCGTAGTTCGGGCCCTTGGCGTTGAACCGCATCGAGACAAGGCCGGCCGCGATGTCGGAGATGAACATCGGGATGAAGAACGCGCTGATCTTGCTCTGCCCGCGCTCGCGGTAGACGTCGTGCTGCTCCTCGAACGTCTTGAGGCCGCCGATGCCGCTCCCGATGATGACCCCGACGCGGTCCGGGTCGTACGCCGACCCGTTATCGAGGCCGGCGTCCGCCATCGCCTGAACCGACGCGGCGAGCGCGTACTGCGCGAACAGGTCCGCGCGCTTGGCTTCCTTGCGCTCGAGGTAGATGAGCGGGTCGAAGCCTTTGACCTCGCACGCAAAATGGACCGGGAACGTGCTGTGGTCGAATTTCGTGATGTTGGCGCCGCCCGACACGCCTTCGGTTATTGCGCGCCAAGTCGCCGCCACGTCGTTACCGACTGGCGTGATCGCCCCCATTCCGGTGACGACGACCCGGCGTTTGCTCACGCGGTGGTCCCGACCTTCTGATTCAGATAGCCGACCGCGTCGCCGACGGTGCGGAGCTTCTCGGCGTCTTCGTCGGGGATGTCGATGTTGAACTCTTTTTCGAATTCCATGACCAGCTCGACGATGTCGAGGCTGTCGGCGCCGAGGTCCTCGATGAAGCTCGCCTGGTCGGTGAGCTTTTCACGCTCAACGCCCAGTTCCTTCTCGATAATGTCACGAACCTTCTGAGCGTTGTCGGGCATTTGAATCGGTCCTCGATCGGATAGGAGAAATTGGGAGTGGGGGTCTGCAGACTAATCTACTCGGCCCGGGCGGCCACTGTCAGCTAACGTGAATGGGCATTGGAAGATGCGACCCCGGCCTTCCGTGTGACTTCATACGGTCGTTCCAGAGCGCTCACATGACCATGCCGCCGTCGACGATGAAGACCTGGCCGGTGATGTACGACGCGAGATCGGACGCGAGAAATGTCACGAGGCTCGCAACGTCGGCCGGGGTCCCGAGCCGCTCGAGCGGGATCTGTGCGAACAGTGTTTTCTTGGCGTCGTCGGTCATCGCGTGCGTCATGTCCGTTTCGATGAAGCCCGGGGCGACCACGTTGGCGAGGATGTTTCGCGACGCGAGTTCTTTCGCGACCGACTTGGTGAGGCCGATGAGCCCCGCCTTGCTCGCCGCGTAGTTCGACTGGCCCTTGTTGCCGACGACACCGACGACGCTGGCGATGTTGATGATCCGCCCCCATCGCCGCTTCATCATGCCACGCGTCGCCGCCCGCATCGCGACGAACGCACCACGCAGGTTCGCGTCCAGTACCGCGTCCCAGTCGTCGTCCTTGAGACGCATCAACAGGTTGTCGCGGTTGAGGCCGGCGTTGTTCACGAGGATGTCGAGCGCGCCGAAATCCCTCTCCACGCTCTCGATGAGCGACGTCATGGCGGCAATGTCGGCGACGTCGCAACCGTAGCCGCGCGCCTCGGGAGATATCGAGGCTGCCGCCTCTTTCGCTCGCTCGGCGTCGCGGCCGACGACGGCGACCCTGGCGCCGGCGCCCGCGAGCGATTGGGCGATCGCGCGGCCGATGCCACGCGTGCTTCCCGTGACGAGCGCGACTCGGCCGCCGAGGTCGATCTTCACGAAACAGCGAGCTCGGTGAGCTGCGCGACTTCGGCGGCCGTACCGCACGTCGCCGTCTTGAGCGACGCGTCGATCTTCTTCACCAATCCGACGAGCACCGACCCCGGACCCATCTCGACGTAGAGCGCATTGGGATGCTGCCGCGCGATTGCGAGAATCTCGTCGCTCCACCGCACCGGACTCGCGAGCTGTCGAAGCAGCAGATTCTTCGCGGTCCGCGCGGCGGTCACCGGCTCGGTCGTCACATTCGAGTAGACCGGGAAGTCGGGATCGCCAAACGACGCGGCATCAAGCGCTTGGGAGAGTCCATCGGAAGCGCTTTCCATGAGCGGCGAGTGGAATGCGCCGCTCACGTTGAGGCGGATCGCTCTTTTGGCACCCGCCTCCTTGAACAACGCCATCGCGCGCTCGACTCCGGCGATCTCTCCGCTCACGACGAGCTGCCCCGGGCAGTTGTAGTTCGCCGGCACGACGAGACCAGCTTCGCTCGACGCCTGCGCGCAGATCTCGTCTACGGGACGACGCACGTCACCGAGAATTGCCGCCATCGTTCCGGGCTGCTTCACCCCGCTCTCGTACATCAGCTCACCGCGGCGCCGCACGACGCGCACACCGTCTTCGACGTCCAGCGAAGCGGCGGCGTGGTAGGCGGTCAGCTCACCGAGCGAATGCCCCGCCGCGGCGACGACACGCGAACCGATCGCGTCCTTCACGGTCGCCCACACCGCGGCGCCGTGCGCGAGGAGCGCCGGCTGCGCGTTGTGGGTGAGCGTCAGCTCCTCGGCCGGGCCATCGAAACACAGCTTGCTGAGCGGAGCATCGAGGGCCGCGTCGGCGCGCCGGAATACCTCGCGCGCCTCGGCGAACGAGTCGACGAGGTCCTTGGCCATACCGGGCTTCTGCGAGCCCTGCCCGGGAAAAAGGAGAACGACGTCCATGGTCAGAGGCGGACCACCATCGAACCCCAGGTGAAGCCCGCGCCGAACGCGACGAGCAATACGGTCGACCCTTCGCCGATGGTCCCCTTCTCCACCGCCTCGTCGAGCGCGATCGGGACCGACGCGGCCGACGTGTTTCCGAAGCGGTCCACGTTCACGTAAACCTTGTCCATCGAGATGTTCGCGTGCTTTGCGGTCGCCTCGATGATCCGAATGTTCGCTTGGTGCGGGATCATCAGATCGATGTCGGCGCCCGTCAGCTTTGCGGCGTCCAGCGCGCGCGTAGACGCTTCGGACATCGACCGCACCGCGTTCTTGAAGACCTCTCGGCCGTTCATCTTGATGAATTGCGAGTGGTCGGCGAGCACGTCGGTCGAAAAGGGCCGCGCCGCTCCGCCGGAAGGGCGGCAGAGCAAGTCGCCAAGCGTCCCGTCGCTGCGGACGAAAGTCGACAGAATCCCCTTGCCGTGCTTCGACCGCTTGAGGACCGCGGCGCCGGCGCCGTCTCCGAAGAGCACGCACGTCGAGCGGTCGGTCCAGTCGGTGATCGCGCTGAGTTTTTCGACGCCGACGACGAGCGCCGTGTCGGCGTTGCCGACGGCGATCATGCTCTCGGCGACGGTCGCGCTGTAGATGAATCCCGAGCACGCCGCGCCGATGTCGAACGCCGCGGCGCGGCTCGCGCCGAGCGCTGCCTGAAGATCCACCGCCGCCGACGGGAGCAGCCGATCCGGCGATGCAGTGCCGAGCACGATGATGTCGAGCTCACCGGGGTGAACGCCCGCCTTTTCCATCGCCGAGCGCGACGCGCACGCCGCGAGATCGGTGGCACTCTCGGTTTTGGCGATGTGGCGTTCTTTGATTCCCGTGCGCTCGACGATCCACTCGTCGGTCGTTTCGATGCCGATCTTCGCGAAGTCGAAGTTCGTCATGACGGTGGCCGGGACGCCGCGTCCCGTGCCCGCGAAGTAAACGATGGGTCTCTTCATGCCAGATGCCGGCCGATGTGTTCGTTCATTCGCGTCTCGACCGCCTGGACGGCGACCTTGATGGCGTTCTTGATGGCGCGCGGCGACGATTTGCCGTGCGAGATGATGCTCACGCCGTTCACGCCGAGAAGGGGCGCGCCGCCGTGCTCGGAGTAGTCGAGCTGCTTGAGGGCGCCCATCATCGTTTTTTCGTCGACGCCGGCCTTGACCAGCATGCGCGTAATGAGCGGTGCGACCGCCTCGTAGAACTTGAGCACGACGTTGCCGACGAATCCGTCGCAGACGACGACGTCTATGGGGCCGCGGTCGCAAGCACCCGCTGGCAGATCGCGTCCTTCGACGTTGCCGAGGAAGTTCAGGCCGGCCGCTTGAAGAAGTTGATGTGCTTCCTTCGACGCCGCGTTGCCCTTTTCCGCCTCTTCGCCGATGCTGAGCAGCCCGACGGCGGGATTCTCCCGCCCGAGGAGATCTTCGGCGTAGACGACGCCGAGCCGGGCAAACTGGACCAGCTCTTCCGCCGAGCAGTCGACGTTCGCGCCCGAATCGAGCACGACGATCGGCTTGCGACCGGTTGGAAAGAGCGTCGCGATCGCCGGCCGCTTCACTCCCGTGTGGAGACGCAACACGACCATCGACGCCGCCATTTGCGCGCCGGTGTTGCCGGCCGACACGAAGCCGTCGGATTTTCCGTCGGCCTGCAGCTTGAGCCCGACGATCATCGAGCTGTTCGGCTTGCCGCGGACCGCGGCCGCCGGTTTGTCGGTCATCTCGATGACGTCGGGAGCTTCGACGATCTCGGCGCGACTACGCTGCGCGCCGAGCGACTCGTACTGCGGCTCGAGCAGCAGCGCGTCGAGCTGTTCGCCGACGACGCTCGATCGGCCGACGAGCTGCAGAGTGTGACGTGGATCGAGCTCGCCGAGGGCGAGGAGCGCACCGGCGACGGTCGCTTGGGGAGCGAAGTCGCCCCCCATCGCGTCCAACGCGATCCGCGCCAAGGCTACGCTTCCCTGGCTTCGACCCGCTGTTTACCGGCGTAGTAGCCGCACTCGGCGCACACGCGATGCGGCCGCCTGGGCGCACCACACTTCGGACAAGCCTGCAGAATGACAGCGGGCGCCTTCTTGTGCGTGTTGCGGGCGCGCTTCTTTCGCTTGGAGGTGCGTCTTTTGGGGACGGCCATGGTCTTTCTTGAGAGAGGTGGTCGGGTGGCGGGGGGCGGAGAAGTACCGTACTACCGCGAGGAAAGATTGAGCTTCTTCAGTGCATCCCAGCGCGGGTCGCTCGCCTGCTCCGCGCATTCGTGCGGACCGGCGTTGAGGTCGGCCCCGCAGCGCGGGCAGAGGCCCTTGCAGTCCGGGCGACACAGCGCGTAGGCCGGCGCCGCGAGGAGCCATTGCTCGCGCAACGCAGGACGAACGTCGAGGTCCGCCGCCGTGCGCTCGTACACGTACACGTCCGGTTCGTCGGCGTCTTCGCTGCCCTGCTCGGCGAAGATGATGTGCGCTTCGTCGTCTACGTGCGCCGTGGCGCCAGCCAGACAGCGGCTGCACTGCAGGACAACGTCGCCGTGCAGATGGCCATGCCAATAAAAACGGCTTTGGCCGGCCGACGAAATCCGGCCGGAGACCCGCACGCCGTTGACGGGTTTTCGATCGCTTTCTTCCCACACCGGATCGTCGGCCGACAGCACCTCGTCGACGATCGCGGCGTGTGCTTCGAGGGATCGAATGTCGAATGACAGCATCCCTCAAAAGTAGCCCGTCACATAGCTCACTACAAGTTGCTGGAGCGACAGAGCTTAGATCGAGGTCAACGAGCGCCGAGGACGTCCGATTCGGCGAAGAAAAAGCGCGCTTCTCGCTCGGCATTTTCGTCCGAGTCCGAGGCATGGATGGCGTTGCGCTCCTTGGACTCCGCGTAGAGCTTGCGAACGGTACCGGCTTCGGCCTGCGCGGGATCGGTCGCACCGATGGCGGTGCGCAGCGCGGCGACGGCGTTGTCTTTCTCGAGGACCATCGGCATGCAGGGGCCTGAGGTCATGAACGAGACGAGCGGCGTGAAGAAAGGCCGTTCCCGGTGTACGGCGTAAAACTCGCCGGCCTGCGATTCATTCATGTGCATGACGCGACTCGCGCGGACCTTGAAGCCCTGCTGCTCGAGGTGCGCGATGATCTTGCCCGCTTTGCCCGTCGACAGTGCGTCGGGTTTGATGATCGTGAGGGTAAAGTTGCCGGCCATGTGGTGTGTCCGTGATTTCGTTAGTTGTGTCGCCCGAGGTGGTATCGGGCGAACGCGACGAACAAATGTAGCCGCCCTCGCCGTGGCGCTCACCTTCGCCGTGGGCTGCGTGCCGTCGGTGACGCACGGCCCGCGAGTCGAGCCTGGGCCGTCGGCCGAGTTTTCGGTCGGACTCCAAGCACCGCGGAACCGCGCGAACGAAGGGGGCTGGCCACCCTTCGTGTTTCCGCCGGCGTCGGGGAACATCGCATACGGGCTGCGCGACAATTCGCTCGATTTCGGTCTCCGCGTGGCCGGCGGAATCA
Source organism: Gemmatimonadaceae bacterium (assembly GCA_036003045.1). NCBI lineage: Bacteria > Pseudomonadati > Gemmatimonadota > Gemmatimonadia > Gemmatimonadales > Gemmatimonadaceae > Gemmatimonadaceae bacterium. The sequence continues at coordinate 60,145 of DASYSS010000015.1, read as the reverse complement.
GCGCCATGCTACAGTTTCAGGCGGATGTTTACGCTCAACTTCCCCGTCGTGCTCTACTGGGCTTAGACGGCGGCGTCGGCGTTGCGGCGATAGCGCCGTCACCGGCAAACACGGCGCCCATGCCGTACGCCGAGGTGGGATGGATTCGCGCCGGCAACGGACCCTACGCAGTGGCGGGTTACGTCCACGAGATCGTCGACACAAATAAGGCCGGGGCGCCCGAGGTCCTCCACGCGGACGGATGGGTGGGCACGCTCGCTTACCAGTTCTCGCATCAACAGGGACGCGTGCGGCCGTTCGCGACGGCGGTCATAGGCCGAAAATACCCGATGCACTGTTACGGAGCGGGTTCAGACTGCTCGGCGTTCCGGCCGCCTCGGGCGTTGTTCGCCGGGTTGAGCATCGAGGCCGGGCCGCACTGGTGATTTCAGCGCCTCGCCGATGGACCTTCGGCTTCTCGGCCTTGGAGCCGGCTTTTCGAATGGCCACTCGAGCCTGGCCCAGAGCGGCAGCGATGAGCAGGAGCATGAGCCTCGACGAGGACGACCCCGGAAAGTTCCCTAAGAACAAAGGTCAATTGCGACGTCACCGGCCCGCATCTCGCACTCCTGAACGGCAGTCGCTTTCCGGAGGGCAGGATGCGAGCGACCAAACTATCAACGATTTACCTGAGTCTCGCGGCGGCGCTCGCCGTCATGAGCGCCTCACCGCTGAGTGCGCAACGCGAGCTGTTCCAGTGGAGCGGCCGCGTAGACCAGCAAGTTCTGTTGACCATGTCCGGGCGCAACGTGACGACGTCCAACGTCGGTCCATCGGAGCCCGGTCAACGCGGCATGACGGTGGTCTCTTCGCTCCCGAGTCGAGACGGTGAGGTCTCGGTTCGGATGCTCGAAGGCCGTGGTACGGCAGATGTCATTCGACAGCCTTCAGCCGAGAACGGATACTCGACCGTAATCCGAATCCGCGACCCGAAGGGTGGAACTGGCATGTACCACGTCGCCGTTGACTGGCAGCCAATGGCGGCCGGTGAGATCGGTCCGCCGCTCCTCGAGCGGCCGATGACCGAACGCAGCCAGCACATCGCGCTGCGATGGAGTGGTGACGTCGATGATGATCTCGTCATCACCCTCAGTCCTGACCAGCTGAACTACCACACGCGCAGCGGGCGCGACCCGAGCATGGTCGAGTCCACGTTGAACGGGATCCCGGAAGGGACGTCGGGCATCTGGGTTTCAGAGCGTGAAGGACGCGATCCGGTCGTCGTGATTCAGCAGCCGAGCGCGGACAACGGCTACGTCGCCAAGATCCGCATCCACGACGTGGAGCGCGGAGCCAGTCACTACAGCTTTGACGTCCTCTGGCGGTGAGGCGCTCACTCCTCGGAGGCCACAGTCCTCTCACGACCAGAATCTGACGTCGAACAAATGGCTCGCCCTTTCGGGCGAGCCATTTTGTTTTCGCGTTCTTCTGTGCCGGCCCGCCGGCCCACCGGCCCACCGGTTCAGAGCTTCTTCTTCAACAGCTCGACGAAGTCGATCGGCCGTTTGGCGACGCCCATCCCCGCCGCCTCGAACGCGGCAATCTTTTCGGCCGCGGTTCCGGCGGAGCCGCTGATAATCGCGCCCGCGTGGCCCATGCGGCGTCCAGGTGGCGCGGTCTGCCCCGCGATAAAGCCGACCACCGGCTTTTTCATGTTCTGCATCACGAACGTCGCGGCGTCTTGCTCGTCGGTACCGCCGATCTCGCCCATCATCGCGACGGCCTTCGTCGCCGGATCCGCCTCGAACGCCGCGAGGCAGTCGATGAAGTTCGTGCCGTTGATCGGATCGCCGCCGATGCCGACGCAGGTCGACTGGCCGAGTCCCGCGCGAGTCAGCTGATAGACGACTTCGTAGGTGAGCGTCCCGGAGCGGCTCACGACGCCGACGCTGCCGGGGGTGCAGATGCGCCCTGGAATGATGCCGACTTTCGACTGCCCCGGAGAGATGAGTCCCGGGCAGTTCGGACCGATGAGGCGCGCGCCTTTCTCTTTCACGAACGGATACACGCGGGTCATGTCGAGCACCGGAACGCCTTCGGTGATCGCGACGATCAGCTTCACGCCCGCATCGGCGGCCTCGAGGATCGCGTCGGCGGCGAACATCGGCGGCACGTAGATGACCGACGTGTTGGCGCCCGTCGCGGCCACGGCGTCGGCGACGGAGTTGAAGATCGGCGTCTTGTCCTCGAACTTCTGTCCGCCTTTGCCCGGCGTGACGCCGGCGACGATGCGCGTGCCGTACTCGAGCATCTGCTTGGCGTGGAACGAGCCGTCGCGCCCCGTGATGCCCTGCACGACCACGGTCGTGTTCTTGTCGATGAAGATGCTCACGCTGTCTTCCCTCCCTTCGCCAGCGCGACGGCGCTCTTCACCGCTTCGTCCATGTCCGACGACGCCGAAAAGCCGTTCTCCTGCAGAATCTTCATCGCGATCTCTTCGTTCGTTCCGGTGAGGCGGATGACCAGCGGCACCTTGAGCGGATTCTGTTTCGTGGCGGTCACGATGCCGTTCGCCACGTCATCCGTGCGCGTGATACCGCCGAAAATATTGAACAGAATCGCTTTCACGTTCTTGTCAGCCGTGATGATCTTGAGCGCGTTCACGACTTTCTCGGGATTCGACGAGCCGCCGATGTCGAGGAAGTTGGCCGGATCGCCGCCGTAGTACTTCACCAAGTCCATCGTCGCCATCGCCAGCCCGGCGCCGTTCACGACACAGCCGACGTCGCCGTCGAGCTTGATGAACGTGAGGTTCGCGTTGCGCGCCAGCACTTCACTCGGCGCTTCGGCGCTCTCGTCGCGCAACGCGGCGATCTCGGGATGCCGATCGAGCTCGTTGTCGTCGATCACCATCTTCGCGTCGAGTGCGACGACGTCGCCCGCCGGGGCGGGCGTCGTGACGAGTGGATTGATCTCGGCCAGCGAGCATCCGTTCTTCATGAATGCGGCGTAGAGCTGCTGCATGATCTTCCCCGCCGCGCGCACTTGCTTGACGTCGTTATAGAGGAAGAAGCCGAGTCGGCTGGCCTGGTACGGCTGCAATCCGTACCGTGTATCGATCGGGAGCTTGAGGATCTTGTCCGGCGTCTTGGCGGCGACTTCCTCGATGTCGATGCCGCCGGCCGGGCTCACCATGAAAACTGGCTTCTTCGACGCACGGTCGAGAATGATGCCGGCATACGCTTCGGTCGCGATGTCCGCGGCCGGCGTGACGAGCACCTGCTCGACGGTGAGTCCTTTGATTTGCATGCCGAGGATTTTGCTCGCGATCTCGCGCGTCTCCTCGGGAGTCTTGGCGAGCTTCACACCGCCCGCCTTTCCGCGGCCGCCGGCGTGGACCTGCGCCTTCACCACCACCGTCGTGCCGAATTTGCGCGCGATCGCCTCGGCGTCGGCCGCGCTCCGCGCGACTTCGCCCGGCGGAATCGGCACGCCCTCCTTTCGCAGCAGCTCTTTCGCCTGATACTCGTGAATGTTCACGCGTTCTCCGTATGCGTCGTGTCGTTATGCCGTGATCGTGGTTCCCGCTTCGCCGTGCACCGCCTCCCGTCCGCGCGCCAGCGACGTGATGATCGCGCGCGGAGGTTCTGCGGACCGCGCGGCGTCGGTGCGGCGCACGAAATCAATCGCCGCACGTATCTTCGGCGCCATACTTCCCTCGCCGAAAGCCTTCTGCCGGTCCATGTTGCTCGCTTCGTCGGCGGTGAGCGTCGCGACCGGCCGCTGGCGCGGCGTACCCCAGTCGGCGTACACCGCCTCGACGTCGGTGAGAATCAGGAGGAGGGCGGCGCCCAGGTCGCGAGCCAACACCGCGGCCACGAGGTCCTTGTCGACGACGGCGTCGATTCCCTCCCAACCGAGCGTCGGATGCCGATACACGGGCGCGCCGCCGCCGCCGCACGCCACGACCGGGGTTCCCGCGTCCACCAGCGTGCGGATGACGTCCAACTCGCGAATGCCGAGCGGTACCGGGCTGCCTACGACACGTCGATGGTTGCCGTGCCCGTCCGCCTTGATCACGTAGCCCTCGTGCTCGAGCTCTGTCACCCGCTCGGGCGAAAGCGCGTGACCGATGAACTTCGTGGGATGCCTGAGCGCGGGATCGTTCGGATCGACCTGCACCTGCGTGATCACGGTTGCCACGCTTCGCGCGATGCGCGGCGCGCCGGGCTCGCGCATCAATGCGTTCTCCAGCGACTGCTGGATCATGTAGCCGATCCAGCCCGCGGTCGCGGCGACGAGGACACCGAGCGGCAGCGGGCTTGCCTCCTCGCGTGCCGCCTCGTTGCGCACCATCTCGTCGCCGACTTGTGGACCGTTGCCGTGGACCACGCACACGTTCCAACCGTCGTGGATCAGCTCGACGATTGGCGCGAGGCTTTCGCGCGTATGCCGAAACTGATTGTAGATGGTCGCCGTCTCACCGGCCGGCGCGAGGGCGTTGCCGCCGAGCGCGACGACCGCGACGCGGCTCCCTGCCTTTGGCGCCAGTCCGTTCACTTGCGCTTCTCCGGCGCGAGCAATCTGCCCAGGGCATCAAAGGCGTGGCCAAAGGCGACCCAATCACCTCGGCGGAGCGCGTCGCGCATCGCCGCGTAGAGCGCGCTCGCGCTGCTCTTCACTTCCGGCGACGCCGTGGCGGGCAAAGCGGGCACCGGCGGCACGAGCCCGAACGGCGGCGCGACCGAGCGCGCCGTGTCGTCGGACAACAACGCGACGCGGCCGATCGACGGCGCGCTTTGACCGCGCCAACGATACGACGGTTGAAGGAACGCGATGCCGGATCGCACGGGCACGACGCGGACACGGCCGCTCTCCACGGTGCCGTCGCGCCCCGTGTTGCCCGCGCTGTCCACCGAGCGAAGTCGGTCGAGCACCGCTCCCCACCGCGGGCCGGCCATCGGCAGCGGATACCAGAGCATGGCGTCGGATGCTCCGCCGAGCCCGATGATCAATCCGCGCAACCGATCGTTCTCGTCCACCAGCGGGAGCGCCACGGCGGTCGAGCTGCCTCCGCGAAGCGCGATCGGCACTTCGTCGCCGGCGAGCGCGCTGTCGGCGCCGTTCAACAGCGGAACGCGTCGTCCGATACCGGGCCCCGGTCCGTACCAGCCGAACGACGTCGCGCGCGCGTAGAGACCGTCGAGCGGCGGGCCGAGGAGCGAGCGCAGTCCCGGCGAAAGCGACTGCCACGTCGTGAACATCGACGGGAGCAGATGAACCCAGGTCGACGCGACCGGGTCGAGCACCGAATCGCGCACGAGGATGACTTCCCCCGTCGACGCCTGAACTACGGCGGTCGCCGCGTGGTGCAAATAGCTGAACTCGTCGGTGCCGATCTGGACGCGGCGGCTGAGCGGATAGTCCGCCGTCGCCGAATAGAGATCCACTGCCCAGTACAGTGTGTCGCCCGAGAGGAGGGGCGCGACCCGCCGGCCCTGAAAGAAGAAGGGCGCATAGCGGTGAAGCCGGTCGCGGATGTCGCGGTGCGTGATCAGTGTGGGGTGAGGCTGCGCGACGTCGCGCGACAGTATTCGCAAATTCTGAAGCGACCATGCCGCGGTCAGGCGCGCGAGGAACGTGTCGAGCGCGACGCCGGTCGTGTGCGTGAGCGAGTCCGACACGACGGCCATCGGCGACGCGCCGGGAAAAACGATCGGCAAGTCGAGCGGGCTGTCGTCCGTCGCCGACGCGCCGCTTCCCGCGACGCGCATCGGCGCTCCCCGCTCGTCGGCGTCGGCGGCGAGCACGCGTGCCGCGGTCCACGGTGCATGCGGCGACGCACCGGACGGCGGCGCGCTCACGACGTTCGCCACGAGTCCCTGCGGCGACGTCCGCCAGCCGATTGCCGAGCTTGCGTCGTCGGGACGATTGAGGTCGATCGCGCGATTGAGCGACGGGGCGTCCCAGACCGGCACCCACGGTAACGCCGCGGCGAGCGTCGGGTATACGTGCGCCGAGTCGAGGACGATCGAGTCGATGCCGAACGCGCGTTTGGTGAACGCGGCGCGAGTGCTCACGTAGTCGGCGTCGCGGCCGCGCCGATAGGCGTCGGGTCCGACGTGGTCCACCGCAAACGGCGCGACCTCGTGCACGAGCAATCCGAGCACGACGATCGTGAGCACGGCGACCCCGGCCAGACGAAATTGCCCCGCGAATCCGCCCCAGATGACGACGGCGGCCGCGCCGAGCGTCGCCAGCGCCAACACGAGATCTCCCGTCACGCCGACCTTGTCGTCGACGAATCCGAAGAGACCCTCCGGCCCCGTGCCCGACGTGACGAGCGCGTACATGTCGAGACGGAAGCTCCACGCGGCGAGGAGGAGCAAAACGCCGGCGAGCACCGTGAGATGGCGCTTCACGTAGCCGGTCATGTGGACCGTGCCGCGTTGAAAGCGAAGGCTCGGCGTCAACGCGTAGAGCAAGATCACCGCGAGGCCGATGACGGCGACGCCGACGAACGCCCAGTCCCAAAGCGTGTTCTCGAACGGAAGCCAGTAGACGAAGAATCCGAGGTCGGTTCGGAAATTCGGCTCCGGTTCCCCAAACAGTTGGCCGGAGCGGGCGAGAATCGCCGACGTCCAGCTTTCTCCCGACGGCAGGAGCAGCACCCCGATGAGAACGGCGAGAATGGCGGCGGCGGCGATCAAATACCTGCCCGGCACCTCCTCGCCGATCTCCAAATTGCCGACCCGGCGCGGAAACACGAGCGACACGACCGAGTGCCGCACCGCGTAGAAATTCACGTACGCGAAGATCGCCGTCGCGGCGAACGCGCCCGCGTCGATCGCGGCGATGGCTCCGGTGCGCAGGCGCCACAGCGCACCCGCGCCGAGCGCCTCGTACCACTGATAGTCGGCGTAGATCGCCGACAGCGCGCGGCCGGCGAGCAGCAGGATCGCGACCGCGCCCAGCACCGCCACGAACCAGCGCCGCGTCGTCATGTCAGACGTGCACGCCTTGGGCGCGCAGCCACCCCTCCATCTCGCCGCGGATCGCCGCGAGCCGCTCCGCGTTCGCCGCCTCGTAGCGCGCCACGATGACCGGCTGCGTGTTCGACGCGCGAATCAGTCCCCAGCCGTCGCCGAAGAGCACACGCACGCCGTCCACGTCGATCACGTCGTGCTTGGCGCGGAAATGCTCGACCGCGCGGTCGACGAGGCCGAACTTGAGCTCCTCGGGCACCTCGATGCGAATCTCCGGCGTCGCGACCAGCTCCGGCACGTCGGCCAGCGCCTGCGCGACGGTCTGCTTCGAATCCGCGAGGATTCTCAGAAGCCGCGCGGCGCCATAGAGCGCGTCGTCGTGGCCGTAAAACCCCTCGCTGAAGAACATGTGGCCGGACATCTCGCCGGCGACCGGGGCGTGCGTCTCGCGCATCTTGTCCTTGATGAGCGAGTGTCCGGTCTTCCACATCAGCGGTTTGCCGCCGGCTTTCGCGACGGCGTCGGAGAGCGACTGCGAACACTTCACGTCGAAGATGATCGGCTGGCCCGGGCCCGTCCGCTTCAACACGTCGCGGGCGTAGAGGATCAGAATCCGGTCGCCCCAGACGATGCCGCCGTTGCCGTCGACGACTCCGATGCGGTCCGCGTCGCCGTCGAACGCGATGCCGATCTCGGCGCCATCCTCTTTCACGGCGCGGATCAGATCCTCGAGATTCTCGGGGACGGTCGGATCGGGATGGTGGTTCGGAAAGGTCCCGTCACTCTCGCAGAAGAGACCGCGGCTTCCCGGCGCCAGCCCAAGCCGCGACAAAAGCTGCGGCGCGACGAGCGCGCCCGCTCCGTTGCCACAGTCGTACACCGCGCGAATGGGGCGCGAGAGCTTTCCGATTCTCTGAACGATGTCGTCGACGTATCGGTCGATGACCGGCTCTTGGCGTAGGGTGCCCCGCCGTGCCGCCGCGGGAGCCGGCCGTTGCGTCAGCACATAGAGATGCTGAATTTCGTCACCGTGCAGCGAGCCGGTTCCGACCGACAGCTTGAAGCCGTTGTACTCGGGCGGATTGTGTGACCCGGTGATCTGGATGCCGCCGACGACGGGAAGCTTGTTGAGCGCCCAGTAGTTGAGCGGAGTTGGCACGACGCCGATGTCCACGACGTCCACCCCGGCTCTCGTGAGCCCTTCGACAAGGGCGTCGCGTAGACTCGCGCCGCTCGGCCGGTTGTCACATCCGACGGCGACGGCGCCTCTCACCTGATGCTCGGCGAGATACGCCGCGTATGCGCCGCCGAGGGCGTGCGCGACTTCGGTGGTGAGATCGCGATCGACGATGCCGCGAATGTCGTACTGTCGAAAGATCCCGGGGGCGATGGCCATGCTACAAAATAGAACGGGGCCGTATTGCGGCCCCGTCGTTCATCGGATCGAGCCGGAGCCCGCGGGCAAGTCGTGAGCCGGCGGCGCGGTCGACGAAGTTTGCGGCACCATCTCCACTCGGGGGCGGGCGAGCCGCGCGATCGCGATCGCCTGCTCGGGAAAGAACCCGAACAACAAGATCAGTCCGACACTGAGTCCGAGGACCACGCGCGTGAGCCCGCCCGGCCGCTCCGGTGCCGGCACGTTGTCGGGGCGCGGCCGCATGAACATCAGCATGACGACGTACATGTAGTAGCCCGCCGAGACCACGGTCGTCAGCACGAGCACGACGGCGAGCGTCGTCTGCTTCGTCGGTGCCTGGAGTGCCGCCTGGAGCACGTACCACTTGGCGAAGAACCCCGCGCCGCCGAAGATCGGGAAGCCCATCAGCGCGAGCATCAGCACGGCCATGCACACCGACAGACCGGGGCTCACGCTGTACAGCCCCGAGAGGTCGTCGAGCATCACGGTGCCCTGCCCTTCGCGCGTCAGCGTCACGACGACGGCAAAGGCGCCGAACGTCGCCAGTGTGTAGACGAAGAGATAGAACAGCATCGCCGACGAACCTTGGAACGTGCCGGACGCGAGCGCGACGAGGAGATATCCCGCGTGGCCGATGCTCGAGTAGGCGAGCATTCGTTTGAGGTTCTTCTGCACGATGCCGATCGCGTTGCCGATGATCATCGTGGCGATCGCCAGCCCGGCGACGGCGGGCTGCCAAGTCGCGAAGCTCGTCGGGAATGCCTCGAGCCAGACGCGCAGGAACGCGACGAACGCCGCCGCTTTCACCGTCGCCGCCATGTACGCCGTGATCGCCGTGGGGGCGCCGTCGTACACGTCCGGCGCCCACATGTGGAACGGCACGGTGGCGACCTTGAAGCCGAAGCCGACCAGCATCAACGCGATTCCCGCGACGAGCAACGGGCTGTGGATCAAGTCGTACTGCACCGTACGCTCGGCGATCGTCACGAGGCTCGTCGTTCCGGTCGCGCCGTAGATGAGCGCGATTCCGTAGAGGAGAAACGCCGTCGAGAACGCGCCGAGCAGGAAGTACTTGAGCGCGCCCTCGGCCGAGCGCTCGCTCCGGCGGTTGATGCCCGACAGCGCGTAGACGGAGATCGACATCAGCTCGATGCCGAGGAAGACGATCATCAGGTCGCGCGCGGCGACCAACAGCATCATGCCCGACGACGCGAGCAGCACGAGCACGTGCGTCTCGGCGGCGGTGATGCCCGAGCGCATGTTGTCGTCCATGCTCAGCGCGATCGTGAACAGCGTGCCGAGCAGGATGACGACGTCCGCAAACCAACGGAAGTTGTCGAGCGCGATCACGCCCGGGCCGGGCACCGAGACGAACCGAGCGGCGAACCACAGCACTGCGAACATCGTCACGCCGACCAGAACGATGCTGGCGAGCCCGATATCGCGCTGATGCCGGTCGCTGTCGCGCCGCCACGCCGACCATACGAGCAGCACCATCGCCCCGCCCATCAGTATCAGATCGGGCACCAGCGCGAGCGTCAACTCAGCCGGGATCGAGACGTCGAGCGCGCGCGGGCTCATTCCCTGCCTCCGACCAGCGTCGCCTCGGGCAGTTCCCTCTGGCGGCCGCGATCCACCTGCGTCACGAAGCGCGCCGCGGCAGTCTGCATCCGGTTGAGCACAGGGGCCGGGTAGACGCCGAGCCACACGATCGCCGCCACGAGCGGAATCATGATCGCGAGCTCACGCCGGTTGAGATCCGGAATGTGCTCGTTCTCCGGCTTGTCGAGCCGGTTGAAGAGGATCCGCTGGATCGCCCACAGGAGATACGCGGCGGAAATGATCACCACCGTCGTCGCGACGACCGCGAAGATGGGCTGCGTGCGGAACGCGCCGACCAACACGAGGAATTCGCCGACGAAGCCGTTCGTGCCGGGAAGGCCGATGCTGCTGAACGTGACGATCGTCAGCATCGCCGCGAACATCGGTACGACGCGCGCGATGCCGCCATACGCCTCGATCAACCGCGTGTGCCGCCGCTCGTAGATCATGCCGACGAGAAGGAACAGCGCGCCGGTCGAGATGCCGTGGTTGATCATCACCATGAGCGCGCCCTGGACGCTCTGCACGGTGAGCGCGAAGATGCCGAGCATCACGAAGCCCAAGTGGCTCACCGACGAATAGGCGACCAGCTTCTTGAAGTCGGGCTGCACGAGCGACACCAGCGCGCCGTAGACGATGCCGATGACGGCGAGCGACAGGATGATCGACCGGATCGTCGGGTTCATCGCGGCCGTCGGGAACAGCGGCACGGCGAGCCGGATGAATCCAAACGTTCCGAGCTTCAGCATGATGCTCGCCAGCACCACCGACCCGGCCGTCGGCGCCTCGACGTGCGCGTCGGGCAGCCAGGTGTGGAACGGGAACATCGGGACCTTCACCGCGAACGCGAGGAAGAATCCGCCGAAGAGCCATTTCGCCGCCGTCGAGGTAATGGCGGCGTGTTGCAGCACGTAGTCGTAGTTGAAGCTCGCGATGCCGGTCATCGGGTCGCGCGCCGAATAGCCGAGGTACACGATCGCGGCGAGCATGAGCATCGAGCCGACCATCGTGTACAGGAAGAACTTGATGCTCGCGTAGACGCGGCGGTCGCCGCCCCACACGCCGATGATGAAGTACATCGGGATGAGCATCACTTCCCACATCACGTAGAACAGGAACAGATCGAGCGCCATGAAGACGCCCAGCATCCCCGTCGTGAGGATGAGCATGAGCGCATAGTAGCTGTGCGACCGCGCGCGGATGCTGGTCCAGCTCCCGCCGACGGCCGTCAGCATGATGAACGTCGTGAGGAGGATCATCATCACGGCGATCCCGTCCACGCCGAGCGTGAACCGAATGCCCCACGACGGAATCCACGAGAAATCGACCACCGACTGCCAGCCGGCGGCCGACGGATCGAAGCTCCACCACAGGCCGAGCGACACCACGAACTCGATCGCGAACATCACGAGCGCCAGCATGCGGGGCACGTTGGCCGCGCCCGTCGCGACTTCGTCTTCGCCGTGGGTCGATCGTCCGATGCTGTGCACCCAGATCCCCGCCGCGCCCATCAACGGGATGGCGAGGAGCGCGGGAAGCACCCACTGCTGATAGCCGATCGCGGTCAGAAAGCCGAGCATGAAGTCCGGTGTTGGAAGCGAATCAACGCGCGGTCACCGCGCCGAGTACCGCGAGCACTCCGATGGCCAGCACCCACGCGTACGTACCGAGCTGTCCCGATTGGAACTGCGATCCAACCCAGCCGACGAAGCGCGTCAGGTACCCCGCTCCGTTCACGCCGAGGCCGTCGATCAAACCGGCGTCGACGCCGCGCCACAGCAGGCCGCGCGAGGTGCCGACGACCGGCTTCACGATCGCCGTGTCGTAGATCTCGTCGACGTAGTACTTGTTGACGAGCACCTTCTCGAAGCCCTCTTCCTGTGGCGACCGACTCTTCGGCACGAGCGTCGCCGGCTTCAAGCGCATCACCGCGATCACGATGCCGACGACGGCGATCAGCACGGCCAGCGCGACGAGGCCCAACTCCAATCCCGGCGCGACCGGCGGCGATCCGCCGATCACGCGCTTGGTCGCGTCGCCCACCACCGGCTCGAGCCAGCGATCCAATCCGCCGACCGGTCCGAGCGGCGCGAACTCCGGGAGGTTCAACCACCCGCCGGCGACCGTGAGCACCGCGAGCACGACCAGCGGTCCGGTCATTACCCACGGCGCTTCGGCGAGATGCGGCCGCTCGGCTTCGCCGGTGCGGTTCGGACCGTGGAAGGTGTACAACATCATGCGCGTCATGTAGACCGCGGTCATGAGCGCGGCGCTGAGGCCGAGCACCCAGGCGACGTAGAGCCAAGCCGTTCCGGGAATTCCGAACAGGTGCGCCTGCGCGATCGTGGATCCTTGGGCACGCGCGAACAGCGAGCCGAGGATTTCGTCCTTGGAGAAGAAGCCGGCGAGCGGCGGAATGCCGGCGATTGCGAGCGTCGCGATCCACATCAGGATGAACGTGGTCGGCATGTACTTCCGCAGGCCGCCCATGTTGCGCATGTCCTGCGCGTCGTCGTGGTTCCCCGTGTGGTGATACGCGGCGTGCATCGCGTAGATCACCGAGCCCGATCCGAGGAACAGGAGCGCTTTGAAGAACGCGTGCGTGGCAAGATGGAACATGCCCGCCACGTACGCGCCCGATCCGACGCCGATGAACATGTAGCCGAGCTGCGAGACGGTCGAATACGCGAGGACCTTCTTGATGTCCCACTGCTTGAGGCCGATCGACGCCGCGAAGATCGCGGTCAGCGCGCCGATGAGCACCACCACCAGCTCCGCCACCGGTGCGAGGGAGAACAGCATCGCGCTGCGCGCGATGAGGTAGACGCCCGCCGTCACCATCGTCGCCGCGTGGATCAGCGCCGAGACCGGCGTCGGGCCGGCCATCGCGTCGGGCAGCCAGATGTAGAGCGGGATCTGCGCGCTCTTGCCGGCGCAGCCGAGGAACAAGAAGAGGCAGATCGCCGTCACGACCGGGCCGCCGACCGCCAATCCTTTCGCCGCCTCGCCGACACCGACGAAGTCGAGCGTGCCGAGGTTGGCGAACAACAGGAACATCGCGACCAGGAACCCGAAATCGCCGACGCGGTTCACGACGAACGCTTTCTTGCCGGCGTCGGCGTTCGCCTTGTCGCTGAACCAGAAGCCGATGAGCAGGTATGAACAGAGGCTGACGCCTTCCCACCCGACGAAGACCAACGGGTAGTTCGCGCCGAGCACCAGCAACAGCATGAAGAAGACGAACAGGTTCAAATAGGCGAAGTAGCGCGGATAGCCCGGATCGTCGCGCATGTAGCCGACGCTGAACACGTGGATCAGCGCGCCGACGCCCGTCACGATCAGCACCATCAGCATCGACAGCTGGTCGAGCTGGAACGCGGCGTCGATCTGCAGGTCACCGACCGGCATCCACGAGAAGTAGCGCTGGACGAGGGGGTGCTCCATCGCTCCGCCGCCGGCGGCGCGCATCGCGAAGAAGATCGCGACGGCGACGAAGAAGGCGAGAATCAGAACGCCCGGGCCGACGAGGCTCGTGAGGCCGGCGAAGCGGTGACGCGGGACCGCATGATGCTCGTGCTTGCCGGCGTCGTCGTGACCTTCTCCGTGACCGGCGTGCGACTCCTCGCCGTGCGCGGCCGACGGATCGGCGGGTCCCGGCTGGTAGGCGGCGACGATCGACAGCAGCGCGTTGATCGCGAAGCCGAGCAACGGCAGCAGCGGGACGAGCCAGAGCCACGCCGCCGCGGTGTGACTGAGCGGGTGCGTCGCCTGGGCCGTCTCGGCCGCCGCTTGAAGGAGCGAGTGCATCAGCCCTTGAGGAGGTTGATGTTCTTGAGGTCCACGGTTGGCCGGTGGCGGAAGAGCGCGATGATGATCGCCAGTCCGACGGCCGCCTCGGCGGCGGCGACGGTCATGACGAAGAACACGAACACCTGGCCGGTGGCGCCGTACGACTGCGCAAACGCGACGAACGACAGATTCACGGCGTTGAGCATCAGCTCGACGCACATGAACACGATGATCGCGTTCCGGCGAATCAGCACGCCGAACACGCCGATCGCGAACAACACGGCCGAGAAAAAGAGGGCCTCAGCGAGCAAGGTCTTCTCCGCGCTGGCGTCCAACGACCACGGCGCCGACGATGGCCGCGAGCAGCAGAACGCTGGTGATCTCGAACGCCAACAAATACTGATTGAACAACGGAAGGGCGATCGGCGCCACGGCGCCGGTCGTCGCGATCTGATTCGCCTCGAACCCGGCGGGCAGCGTGAGCAGCGCGGGCGTTTTGGCGCGGGTCACCGCCAACACGTCGGCGACGATCGCGATGCCGACGGCTCCCGCGGCGAGCTTCCAGCCGATGCCGCGAATGTCGGCCGGCGGCGCTTTCCCCAGATTGAGGAGCATGATCACGAACAGGAACACGACCATGATCGCGCCGGCATAGACGATGACTTGCAGCGCGCCGATGAACTGCGCGTCGAGCAGCACGAACAGCGCGGCGAGGCAGAACATCGTGTTGACGAGCCAGAGCGCGGCGGCGACGGGACTCTTGCGCGTCACGAACAAGAGCGCCGACACGATCGCGATCAGCCCGAACAGATAGAAATGGAACGTGTAGAGCAACGACAACGTTCCGTGCGGCATCGACGGTGCTTGCTGTGGAACGAGCATCACTCGCCCTTGGGCTCGGCCGGGTCCCACAGCTCCGACACGGGATGCGTTTGCGCCATCAACCGTTCGAGATCGTAGACGAATCCGTCGCGGCTGTACTCGGAATTCTCGTAGTGCCGGCCGAGGTGGATCGCTTCTTCCGGGCAGACCTCCTGACAGTAGCCGCAGAAGATGCAGCGGAACTCGTCGATCTCGAACACGAGCGGATACCGGTTGCCGTTCTCGTCTTCGCCCGGGACGAGCTTGATGCAGTTCGCCGGGCACACGGTCGGACACAGGCCGCACGCGACGCACTTCGCCTTGCCGTCTTCCGTCGTCAGCATCCGGTGCGTGCCGCGCCAGCGGGGGGAGATGGTGTACTTCTCCTCGGGGTACTGGATCGTGACCTTCTCGGACATCGGCCGCAGCAGGTGGCGAAGCGTCAGCGCCATGCCTTGCAGCGAGGCGCGGACGTAGCTGGTCTGGTGGATCGGCCGCTCGAGCACTTTCACGCCGATGGCCATCAGTCGGTTCCTCCGTGTACGCCCGCGCCGACGGCGGTGCGCGCGTCCGAATAACGCTCACGCTCGAACGTCGCGCGGCGCAGCTTGTCGAGATTTCGCTTGTCGAGCCGCGAGTACGCCGGGCTCACGAGGCGCCCGCGATCGATCACGCCGAACAGCACCCCGAGCAGCACGATGTTGAGCACCAACATCGCGACGGCGAACTGCCACGACGACGGATGGAATCCCGCCGCATCCAGCCCGAGCGTCGCCGCCGCCACGATCACGATGTACGACAGCACCGTCGGGAGCATGAACTTCCAGCCGAGCGACATGAGCTGGTCATAGCGGAAGCGCGGCAGCGTCCAGCGCACCCAAATGAACACGAAGACGAAGAACAGGATCTTCGACCAGAAGAATCCGAACGTCACGATCGTTTTGAGAAAGGTGTGGGGCGCGACGTTGTCCCACATTGTGAATGGTATGTCCCAGCCGCCGAAAAACAGCGCCGACATCAGCGCGCTCGCCGTCATCACGTTCGCGTACTCGGCGATGAAGAACATCGAGAACTTCATGGAGCTGTACTCGGAGTGGTATCCGGCCACGAGCTCCGACTCGGCTTCGGGCAGGTCGAACGGCACGCGGTTCGTCTCGGCGAACGCGGCGACGATGAACACGAAGAACGCGACCGTCGTGTTGATCGCGTTCCAGTGGAGCCCCGTCCCGGCCTGCTGCTGCACCAACTGACTGAGCGACACGTTCCCGGCGAGGATGATCACCGGAATGGTCGACATGCCCATCGAGATCTCGTACGAGATCATCTGCGCGCTCGACCGCAGCCCGCCGAGCAGCGCGTACTTGTTGTTCGACGACCACCCGGCGAGCACGATGCCGTACACGCCGAGCGACGAGATCGCGAGAATGAAGAGGTAGCCGATCGGGAGCGGCGCGATGGCAGTGTCGATCGTTCCCCACTTCGAGTCCCAGGGTGCCCCGTAGGGGATGACGGCCCACGTGAGGAGCGCGGGGACGAACGACATCACCGGAGCCAAGATGAAGAGCGGCAGATACGCCTGCCCGGGATACGTCTCCTCCTTCATGATGTTCTTCACGCCGTCGGCGACGGACTGAAGGAGACCAAACGGCCCGACGCGGTTGGGCCCGCGGCGATCCTGAATGAACGCGCAGATGCGACGCTCGGCCCAGATCACGAGCATCACGCCAACCATGTAAATCGTGAAGATGAGGAGAATCTTCACGACGGTCGCGAGGAACCACGCGCCGCCGCCCTCGGGCGCCGGCAGGACGTTCAGTCCATTGGCGCCTGTCGTCGCCTGCGTCGCGGCCTGCAACAGGAAGGACCCGATCACGCGTTCGCTCCGGCGGTCTTGGCGCCGCTGATCTGACGTCCTCGCAAGCCGAGCGTGTCGTACGACATTCCCGCGAACTCGGACTGCGCGCCGGCGAGCGCCTTGAACACGTCGCTGGCGAGCGAGTAGTCCTCGGGCGTGCCCAGCGCGGCGAGCAGGTCGGCGATCACGAACCAGCTCGGCCTGGCGAAGCCCGGCGCGGCCTTCGCCTGCATGAAACGTTGCACGCGGCCGCGGAGGTTCGTGAAGGTCCCTTCTTCTTCCGTGAAGTTGGCGATCGGCAGAACCGCGGCGGCGAGATGACGCGCCCACGGCGGGAGCGTGGTCGAGACGACGACGATCGCGCTCGCCTTCGCGACGCCCTCCGCGTCGGCACCGACGAGCTCTTCGTCCGCCACGACGAGCACGTCGCCGGCCGCGAGGTCGGCGAGCGGCGTCGCGCTCTGCCTGAAGCCGAGCAGCTCGGCACCGCGCCCATTCGCCGCGCGATCTTTCCGGAGCGAGAGATCCTCGACGCCGGGAAGCGGCGCCTCGTCGCCCTGCTGTACGCGGAACACGCCGCGGCCGCCGGTTTCCTTGACGAGCTTCGACAGCAGGAAGAGCGCTTCGTTCGAGAGATTCGGCGACGCGAGGACGAACGCCTTCTTTCCCTTCAGCGCGCGAGCGGCTTCGGCGATGGCGATCGGCCAGTCGATTCCGGAAAGACCGCCACCCGCACCGCGGCGCACCATCGGCACGTCCACGCGGTCCTGCCGGTTCATCCAGCGGTAGTTGAGCCGGCCGTGATCGCACATGAAGTACGAGTTCACGTCCTCGTTGGGACGCGGACGGAGCCGCACGACGACGTTGTCGCGCGTCTCGACGATCATGTTGCAGCCCTGCGAACAGTTCGGGCAAACCGATGCCGTTCGATCGAGCTCCCACGACCGCGCCTTGTTCAACGAATCCTTGGAGAGCAGCGCGCCGACCGGGCAGAGGTCGATGACGTTCCCCGCCCACGGATGCGTGAGGTCCTGCCCCTCGAACTTCCCGATGACGGCGCGGTCGCCGCGCTCGCTCACGTTGAGCACGGGGTCGTGGGCCACGTCTTCCATGAACCGCACGCAGCGCGTGCAGAGGATGCAGCGGTTCGGCGTGTACATCACGTCGCCGCCGAAATCCTCGACCGGGTTGAACCGCTTCGGGTCGCGGTAGCGGCCTTCGCCGCGCCCTTCCATGTACGTGTAGTCCTGCAGCTCGCACTCACCCGCCTGATCGCAGATTGGGCAATCGAGCGGATGGTTGATGAGGAGCATCTCGAGCACGCCTTTGCGCGCTTCGATCGACTTCTCCGAGTGGACGTGGACGACGTTGCCCTCGGCCACGGCCGTCGCGCACGACGGCGCGAGCTTGGGCGCTTTTTCGACCTCGACGAGGCACATCCGGCACACGCCGGCGACCGGCAGCCCCGGATGGTAGCAGTAGTGCGGCACGAGCACGCCGGCGCGCTTCGCCGCCTCGAGAATGGACGTACCCGCGGGGACCGTAACCTGCCGTCCCTCGATCGTGAGCGTTACGCCCACAGGTGTATCTGCCACTAGGCCACCGCCGGGACGAGGATCGTCCGTTTCGACTTGATGAGCGCCTCGAAATCGGCGCGGAATTTCTTGAGTCCGGACACGACCGGCGTCGCGCACGAGTCGCTGAGCACGCAGATCGTCTTACCCGTCATGTTGTCGGCGATCGAGAGCAATGTGTCGAGGTCTTCGGGCGTACCCTCGCCGGCGACGATGCGCTCGAGGATCTTGGTCGTCCACGCGGTGCCTTCGCGGCACTGCGTGCACTGCGCGCAGCTCTCGTGAGCGAAGAAGCGCGCGGCGCGCGCGATCTGCTTCACGAGATTCTGCGAGTCGTCGATGCAGATCACGCCGCCCGAGCCGAGCATCGTGCCCTCGGCGACGAAGCCCTCGTAGTCCATGAGGCTCGCTTCGGCCTCGTCGACCGTCTGGATCGGCACGGAGATGCCGCCGGGGATGATCGCCTTGAACTTTCGCCCCGGCGGCGGACCGCCGCACAGGTCGTACAAGAATTCTTTGAACGGGAAGCCCATCGGCACTTCGTAGTTGCCGGGCTTTTGGATGTTGCCGCACACCGAGTAGAGCTTGGTGCCGGTGCTCTTCGGGTTGTCGGCGCGCATCCACTGCTTGTACCACGCGGCGCCGTTGTTGAGAATCGCCGGGACGGCGGCGAGGGTCTCGACGTTGTTGATCGTCGTCGGCTGCGCGAACACGCCCGACACCGCCGGGAACGGCGGCTTGATGCGCGGGTTGCCGCGCTTTCCCTCGAGCGAATTCATCAGCGCGGTCTCTTCACCGCAGATGTACGCGCCCGCGCCGCGGTGCACCCAGACGTTGACCGTTTTGCCGGTGCCCATCGCGTTCTTGCCGAGGATGCCGGCGTCGTAGCACTCCTTGAGTGCCGCCTCGACGCGCGCGATCGGCTCCGTGAATTCGCCGCGGATGTAGATGTAGCACGTCTCGGCGCCGATCGCGTACGATCCGATCGCGCAGCCTTCGATGAGCGCGTGCGGCGTCCACCGCATGATCTCGCGATCCTTGAACGTACCCGGCTCGGACTCGTCGGCGTTGCAGCAGAGGTAATGCGGCTTGCCGTCGCCGATCTTCATGAACGACCACTTGAGACCCGTCGGGAATCCGGCGCCGCCGCGCCCGCGGAGCCCGGAGTCCTTCACGACGTTCACGATGTCGGCGGGCGGCATGCCGAGCGCCTTTTCGAGCGCCGCGTAGCCGCCGCGCTTCTTCCAGCCGGCGAGCGTGACGGCGTCCTTCTCCCCGAAATGCTTGGAGAGAACGAGCGCTTCGCGACGGTGCGGTGCGTGCGGATATCCCATGCGTCAGGCGAGGCCGGAAAGAATCTCCGGCACCTTCTCCGGAGTCACCGACTCGATGAAGTCCTCGTTGATCATGATCGGCGTGGCGAAGCCGCAGGCGCCGAGGCACTCGACTTCGATCACCGTGTACTTGCCGTCGGGCGACGTCTGGCCCAGCTCGAAGCAGCCCGTGTGCTTGAGAAACGCGTCGACGACCGCTTCGGCGCCGCACACGTTGCAGGGCGACGTCGTGCAGATCTGGATGAAGTGCCGGCCGACGGGATGCTGGTGGTACATCGTGTAGAACGTGACCACACCCTTCACGTAGGCAGGCGTGAGGTCGAGCACCGAGGCGACTTCCGCCATCGCCTCGTCGCTCACCCAGCCGCGCTCGTGCTGCACCATCCACAGCGCCGGCAGAAGCGCCGCCATTTTCGTCGGATAGCGCGTGAGCAACTCGTCGAGCTCCGTCCGCCGCGCGCTGCCGGTTGTGAACACCGGCGCGTATTGCTCGGCATGGGCGTGACTCACGAGAGAGCCCTCGCGGAAGAGCTGTTGGTCCCCGCACTCCGCACGGCGCTCACCGGTCGATCTCCCCCATCACGATGTCGATCGACGCGTTGATCGCGATGACGTCGGAGAGCAGATGCCCCTCGACCATGCGCGGAATCGCCGAGAGGTTCACGAACGACGGGGGACGGATTCGCCAGCGGACGGGCTTGGGCGTCCCGTCAGAGACCATATAGTACCCCTTCTCTCCCTTCGGGCTCTCGAGCGCGACGTAGCATTCGCCGATCGGCGGACGCGGGCCTTCCATGACCTGCTTGAAATGGTGGATCATCGACTCCATGTCGCTGGTCGCCTTGCTCTTCGGCGGCAGGATGACGCGGTGGTCGTCCACGTTCACCGGTCCGTCCGGAAGCCGGCCGATCGCCTGCGTGAGAATCCGCGTCGATTGCCGCAGCTCTTCCATGCGAACCAGGAAGCGGTCGTACACGTCGCCGTTCGTGCCGACGGGGACGTCGAAGTCGTACGTCTCGTAGTCGAGGTACGGGAAATCCCGGCGCACGTCGAACGCGACGCCCGATGCGCGGACCATCGGGCCGGACAACCCGTAGTTGACCGCTTCCTCGGCCGACATCACGCCGAGGCCCACCGTGCGCCCGACCCAGATGCCGTTGCGCGTGATGACGCGGTCGATCTCGTCGACGACGCGCGGGAATTCCTTCGTGAAGGCCGTGAGCTGCTCGATCCAATTGTCCGGGATGTCGGCGCCCATGCCGCCGACGCGCGTGAGCGTCGTCGTGAGCCGGGCGCCGATCCACGCCTCGAGCATCTCGTAGATCTTCTCGCGCTGTTGGAACGCCCACAGAAACGGCGTATATGCGCCGATGTCGATGCAGGTCGTGCCCAGCCACACGAGGTGCGACATGATGCGCGACAGCTCGCACGCCATGACCCGCAGAACCTTGCACCGCTCGGTGATCTCGATGCCGAAGAGCCGCTCCGCGCCGAGGGAGAAGGCGACGTTGTTCCCCGGCGAATTCAGATAATCCTCACGATCCGTCCAGGGGATGATCTGATTGTACTGGCGGTACTCGCCGATCTTCTCGAAGCCGCAGTGCAGGTAGCCGACGTGCGGGATGCAGCGCACCACCGTCTCGCCGTCGAGCTCGAGCACCAGCCGGAGCACGCCGTGCGTCGCGGGGTGCTGCGGCCCGATGTTGATGAGCATGTGCTCACCCTCGAGATCCGGCTCCATCGTGGGCGGCTCGGCCACCGCGACGGTGTTGCCGGCTTCGTCCACGGCGAGCGGGACGCGGCGCGGGCGACCCTGCGCGTCCAGCCCGGTCGTCGACAACTCGACGTCGATCGTGCGTTTCGTCGTCGCCATCTTACTCGCCCGTCCGCTCGCCGGACGTGAGACGCCGCCGCATGTCGGCCGGCAGATCTTCGAGCGCCTGCGCGATGGTCAGCTCGTCCTTCGAGTAGCGCGCTTCCGGGTTCGCCGCCAGCGCCTGGCGAAGCTGTTCCGAGCGGCTGAACCGGCCGCGCAGCGGGAAGTCCTTTCGCAACGGATACCCTTCCTTGTACTGCTCCCACATCAGGATGCGGCGCAGGTCCGGGTGGCCGGTGAACTCGATGCCGAACATGTCGTAGCACTCGCGCTCGAGCCAATCGGCGGATTTGTACACGTCCCACACGCTGGGCACGGCCAACGTCGCGCCGCGAGGAATCGCCACCTTCACGCGGAGAAAGCGGCGAAACGGCAGCGACCGCAGATGCCACACGACTTCGAGCGGCCGCTCGAGATCCCGGTACTCCACCGCGGTGACGTCCGAGAGGTAGTCGTAGCGCTGCCCTTCGTCGTCGTGCAGCCACTGGATGACGTCGTGGACGCTCGACTGGTCGACGACGACCGTCGTCTCACCCCACACGACGTCGACACGCGTGACGACGTCGCCGAATTGCGCGCGCGCCGCGTCGGCCGACGGATTCGGATGCGTGCCGGTGCGGGCGACCTTGCGCGGCGTCGTCGGCGAGGGCGCTCCGGCGACGAGCGCGCTTCCAGCCACGACCGGCTTGAAGGAACCGTTTCCGCTCACAGGCCGGATCGCGTCTGTTGAACCGAGTTGCCGAACGGCTCGGACACCTCGTCGATCTCCGACGGGGCGATGAACAGTTGGCTTTCCGGATCCGGCTCCATCTCGTCGCGCAGCGAGCGATCGGCCATGCGCTCCTTTTCCACTTTCTTCTGCAGCATCATGATGCCGTAGAGGAGCCCTTCCGGCCTCGGCGGGCAGCCCGGGACGTAGACGTCGACCGGGATGATCGTGTCGATGCCCTGGACCACCGCGTAGTTGTCGAACATGCCCCCGCTCGACGCGCACGCGCCCATCGAGATGCACCACTTGGGCTGCGGCATCTGCTGCCAGATTCGCCGCAGCACCGGCGCGAGCTTGAACGGCACGCGTCCGGCGCAGATCAAGAGGTCGGCTTGGCGGGGCGAGAAGGCCTGCCGCTCCATGCCGAATCGCGCGAGGTCGTACTTGCTCGCCGCGGTCGCCATGAATTCGATCGCGCAGCACGCGGTGCCGAACGGCATCGGCCAAAGCGAGTTTTTACGACCCCAGTTGATGAACGCATCCAGACGCGTGGTGACCCACGGCTCTTCGCTGGTGGTCTGGATCAACTTGGGTTCGGGACGCGGACTCAATCCCATTGCAGCGCTCCTTTCTTCCACACGTACACGAAGCCCACGAGCAGGATGATCATGAACACGATCATCTCAGCGAGGCCGAACAACGAGACGTGCCCCGCCGGGCACGCGTTGTCGGCGAGTGGAACCGTGCACGACAGTTGGCGGAAGTACGCGCCCCACGGAATCATGAAGACCGTTTCGATGTCGAAGATGATGAAGAGCACCGCCACCATGTAGAACTTCACGGAGAAGCGCTCGTGCGCGTCGCCGAGGGGCGGCATTCCCGACTCGTACGGGGTCTGCTTGACCGGAGTGGGCCGCGGACGAAGAGTGAGGTGGGAGAGGCCCAGCATCAGCACCGCGTTCGCGATGACGAAGCCGAGTAAGAGCAGGACTGGGAAGTACGTACGAAGCATCGATCTCCCACTTCGTGAAAACTTTCACTAAGTCCAGCCGCGGAAAGTTATCCGTCGTCTGAGAGTGGGTCAACGGCGCGCACATCCGTGCACGACACGTTGCTCGGCATTTCGTGGCGTGGCGTGGCGTGGCGTGGCGCGCCGCGCTTGGCGCGGTGAACGAGCGCGAATAGACTTCCGCGCGCCGCGGCTGTGTTTGCCCGCGCGCTTCCCCGACCCCCGACCCGTACGACTCCCGAGCTCAACCACTTCGACCGGATGCCCGCCCGATGACGATCATGTCGGACCGCTGGATCACCCGCATGGCCCACGAGCACCGCATGATCGAGCCCTTCGAAGGCCGTCAGGTGCGTCAAGGGGTCGTCTCGTACGGCGTCAGCTCGTACGGCTACGACATGCGCGTGGCGCGCGAGTTCAGGATCTTCACGAACGTCCTGAGCTCGATCGTGGATCCCAAGGCGTTCGACCCGAAATCGTTCGTCGAGTTCGAGGGCGACATCTGCATCGTTCCGCCGAACTCGTTCGCACTGGCGCGCTCGGTGGAGTATTTCAGGATCCCGCGAAACATTCTCACGGTCACGGTCGGCAAGTCGACCTACGCGCGCTGCGGGATCATCACGAACGTCACGCCCTTCGAGCCCGAGTGGGAAGGCTTTGTGACGCTCGAGATCTCGAACACCACGCCCCTGCCCGCCAAGATCTACGCGAACGAAGGCATCGCGCAGGTGCTCTTCTTCCGCGGCGAAGAGGAGCCGGAAGTCTCGTACAAGGACAAGGGCGGAAAATACCAGAGCCAGGTCGGAGTGACGCTGCCGAAGTTGTAGGTGGACCGGTGGACCGGAGTCTGTCGTACCGGCCTCCCGGCTTACCGGCTTACGGGCCTACCGCTCTCCGTGCTGACCCATGAGCATCGCGACGAATCGCTCCATCCGCTCCTTTCCCGCCGGCGTGAGGGCGCTGTCGTAGTACGCGGTCTGCATCGCGTCCCACTGCGCGGCCAAACGCTCGGCGACGCGATCCCATTCCGCTGAATTCTTCGCCTTCTCCGCGGCGAGCAACTGCGGGATCAGCGCTCGCACCGAATCGCGTCGCGCGACGAGCACGGCGCGCACCGCGGGGCGCGACTCGAGATTGGCGAAGATCGCGGCCGTGTCGATCACCTCGGACAGCGCCAACGACGCGCGACGCACGCGCGAGCTGAACGCAGCATCGCGCATGCGCGACGCGTCGGGCGCGTCGAGCCCCGCGGCCCAGAACGGGAGGTTTGGGTTCGTCCCCGCGAACGGCCCGTCGGGCGACGGCACGAACCACACGTGCAACATCACGAGCGTCTGTCCCGGCGGCGCGAGGTTCTGATGCTCGTGCCACGGCGGCGAGCCGTCGAACAAGTGCGGCCGCGTCGA
Organism: Gemmatimonadaceae bacterium; assembly: GCA_036003045.1. NCBI lineage: Bacteria > Pseudomonadati > Gemmatimonadota > Gemmatimonadia > Gemmatimonadales > Gemmatimonadaceae > Gemmatimonadaceae bacterium. The sequence continues at coordinate 35,748 of DASYSS010000015.1, read as the reverse complement.
ATCGGCGACCGGGGCGAAGTACGCCCACGCCGCACCGACCAGCGAGTCTTTTCCGCCGATTCTTGAAAACATCAGATTGTCCGGTGCGGTGACGTCGCTCTGCTTGTCCTTGACCATGCGCGACCGGTCGACCCAGTGCACGCCCATCGTCGGTATCCAGCCGAACACCGGCTGGTAGCCCGCGCTCGTCGCCGCGGCCGACGTGCCGAGCGAGCTGGTAGCCTTGGCGACGCCGGCGATTTCCTTCTGCGCCTTGGACGACACGGCCGTGGAGTGATCCATGGCGGCCATGTCGTGACCGGACATTTGTGCGAGGGCCGGCGCAGCAGCGGAAGAGACGACCACGGCGAAGCCGATGGCGCGCAAGGCGGCGAATCGAGTCGATGACATCACGGAAAAGCTCCCTGTTCCGAGGGGTTCTCCCTGTCTTACGGCCGCGCGCGCAAAAGGTTCACGAGCGTCGAAACGCCCGCTCTCACCCGCCGCGACGGTCTTTAATATGGCGAGACCGTCGCCCGGAGTCTCCCGCGCCCCACCGGGTGCAGCGAAAGACGATACCAACGTCGGTCGCCGAACCGCGCGCGGAGGGCCTCGTTCCGGGCGCCGAGGTCGGCCGCATAGACGACGTCGCCGCCGATGCGGCCGTCGGCCCCGATCTCCTCGAGCGGCAGCGCCGGGCCGAACGGCGCTCCGCCCCACTTTCGGTCTCCATCCAGCTCGGCCTGGCACTCTGGCGTGAGCGAGGCGCGGGACGCGAGACGCACCTGGGGCCCGGCGCTCGAGCCCTGTTGTTCGGGTTCGCGCGAACGCGGCAGCGGGATGACCGCCGCACGGACGCGCGCTGCGCGTGTGTCGAGCGCGACCGAGTCGTCCTCGACGCGCCGGAGCGCGGTGAGGATCGAACACGCGTCGCTGCGAGCGATGAGTTGCGCGGCGTCGCTTCGCGTCATGCCGATCCCCCAGAGGCGGCGCGCCAGGCGCATCGTGAAGGGCTCGCGGAGAAACACGAGCGCGTGGTGCGCGTTTGCTTCCTTCACCGCGCCGGCGATGTCCACCTTGAGTGTCTGTCGCGCGCTACGCGCCTGCGCCGCGAGGCCGAGCACGCTGAACGGCAGCCGCGGGATGAGCCACGCGATCGCCAGACAGGCGAATATCGCCCCGACGGTTCCGCGCAACATCCGGCGATCGAATCGTTCGGCGAGCACGAACGGCGTCCGCGCGACGAGGACGACGAGCGCCGGCATCGCCGTGTAGAGAAACCGCGGGCCGAGGAACTCGCCTTCTCCCCAGTACGCGGTGTACGCGGCGAGCTGCATGCCGACGACGGCGAGCATCAGCCCGTCCCATCGCGACAGTCGACGCATCGCGAACAGCGCGACGATCAGAATCAGCATGGCCGGCACCGGCCACGCGAGCAGGAACACGTTCAATTCGCCGAGATACGACGTCGTCAGATCGAGCCCGTGGGCGAGCGTGTGCGTGTTTCCGTACGGATCGGCGTGAAAGCCCATGCGGTGTCCCGCTCCCCACAACACGTCGTAGCCGAATCGCCACATGCTGCCCGTCGTCGCGTGATTCGCGACGAGCAACGGCATCGCGCCGAGAATGCCTCCGCCGATCTGCCCCGGCACGTCGCGCCACTTCGCGGGCCGCGTCCAGGCGACGGAAACTTGAAAGAGGCCGACCGCGAGCGCGACGGCCACCGCGTCGAGCGGGCGGATGGTCGCGATGAGCCCGAGCACGCCGCCGATGGCGACGGCCAGCCACAAGGAGCGCGTGGGCGACGTCGCGCCATCCCACGCGACCAACAGCGCGAGCGCCGCCGCCGTCAGACAGAGGACCGGAACGTGGTTCATCCACGTTCCAGCCAGAATGAGCACCATCGGCGCCGCGACGAAGAGCGCCGCGATCGCGCGCCCCTGCATCTCGCCGTACGCTCGCCGCGCGAACCAATACAGGAGCAGCGTCGCGGCGCCGAGGAGCACCGGATTCACGAGCCACGGCGCGCCGACGAGCGCGCCGGGAACCATCGCGAGCGGTCCGCCGATCGGAAACTGCGAGTACCATCGGCCGACGTCCACCACCGTTTCCAATCCAAAAAACTCGCGGTTCGGATCGACGGGCAGCGAGAGATGCCCGTGCATGAGAATCTTCGCCTGCCAGAGCTGGGCGATTTCGTCGGGCGTGCTCGCCGATTTCTCGAATGCAAATCGAGCGAAGAAGAGACTGAGCCCCGTCGCCGCCGCGGCGACGATGACACCGAAGACGACGGGCCGTGCGCGTGTGAGGACCCGGCCGGCCCACGCGGGAAGATCGACCTCGCGGTCGCCGCCGGTCAGCGCCGCACCGACGAACACGGCCGCCACGACGAGTCCACCGAACAGCCAGTAGGCAAGGACCTCGTCGGGGTAACGACTTCCCGTGAGCGCGAACGGCGCGACGCAGGCGACGGCGAGCAAGGCGGCGCTCGCACGCGCGAGAGTGGACCCGCCGCCGAGCGAGGCGGCCGCGTCGTCGCGCCGGCGCTTACGCGCCGCCCGCCTTCCCTGCGCCGCTCTCTTTTCCCTCGGCGAGCGGTCGTGCGCGGATCGCTTGCGGAACGAGTCTTTCACCTGTGGCCCCTCCGAGAGTGGCTGCTTCCAGGTACTCGGCTTCCTCGTTCACCGCCCACACGTCGTAGAGCGTCGTGCCCGCGATGATGTTTCGCGCCGTCAACATCCCGGTCATCATCGCGTGATCTTGATTGTTGTACTTGTGCATCCCGTTGCGCCCGACAAAGTGCATCCCGGGATATGAATGAGCAATCTCGCGGCGGATCCGAGCCACGCGGTCCGCGTAGTCGCCGTCGTATACGGGATACGCCTTCCGAGCGCGGACCACGCAACCGTCCACGACGTCTTCGTGTCGACCGAGACCGATGCGCGCCAACTCGTCCGTCGCCGCGGCGATGACCTCCGCGTCGGGCTTCGACCAAAGCTCGTCGCCCTCGAAGCAGAAGTACTCCATACCGAAACAGCAGAGCGACGGGTCCGGGACGAGGTCGGGCGACCAGGATTTGAAAATCTGAATGCGCCCGACGCGCACCGACGGATCGTGGACGTAAATCCAGTTGTCGGGAAGATTCGCCCGCTCTTTCATGATCAACGCGACGGCCATGAAGTCGCGGTATCGCAGTCCGCGCGCCGCCTCGCGCGCGGCCGCCGGCGCGGGTGGTTCGATCGATTCGACGATCTCGCGCATCGGCGCCGACGACACGACGTCGCTCGCGCGAAATACCTCCTCGGCGCCGGCGTCGGTGCGCGCCGTGACTTCCCAAGCGCCTTCGCCGGCGTCGAACCGGCACCGCACGACGCGGCGTCCCATGAGCACCGCGTTTCCCCCTCCCTGCGCGACGATCGCGTCGCGGCAGGCCTCCCACATCATGCCGGGGCCGAGCCGCGGATAGCGGAACGACTCGATGAGCGTTCGAACCGAGTTGTCGCCGTTTTCGCGCCGGAATATCGCGCGGCGAATCGTCGTCGCCATCGAAAGGCCCTTGATGCGCTGCGCCGCCCAGTCGGCGGAGATCTCGCTGCACTTCATGCCCCACACCTTCTCGGTGTAGGTCTTGAAGAACATGCGATACAGCCGCCAGCCAAACTGATTCGAGACCCAGTCCTCGAACGAGCGCGGGTCTTTCACGGGAAAGAGGCTGGCCTTGAGGTACGAGAGCGCGCACAGCGCCGCCTCGACCGGGCCGAGGTTTCTGAGGGCGTTCCCGGCGCGCACGGGATACGCGAAGAACTTGCCGTTGTAGTAGATCCGCGAGAGCCGCGGACGCTCGAGCATCTCGTGGCCGAGAAGCTCGGTCCACAGCGCCTCGACCTCCGGCGACTTGGAGAAGAAGCGGTGCCCCCCGATGTCGAAGCGGAAACCCTTGTACGCGACGGTTCTCGAAAGGCCGCCGACGTAGTCGCGGTCCGCCTCGAGGACGACCACGTCGTGCCCGGCCTTACCGAGCAGGTACGCGGTCGTTAGGCCGGCGGGGCCGGCGCCGATGACTAAGGTCGTTCGGTGCGGGCGCTCTCGGTCCACTCTCGCACCGACGGAATTCTCGTCACGGTCATCCGGTCCCTCCGAGCACGCGCTCATCGCGGTGCGACATCGTGGCGATCATGTAATCGCGGTTCATCCGCGCGATCGTGTCGATGCTGATCTCTTTCGGGCACGCCTCCTGGCATTCGCCGTAGAACGTGCAGTGCCCGAAGCCTTCCTCGTCCATCTGTGCCACCATCCGAAGCGCGCGACGCCGGCGTTCCGGTTGGCCCTGCGGGAGGAGCCCAAGATGCGAAATTTTCGCGGCCGTGAACAGGGATGCCGAGCCGTTCGGGCAAGCGGCGACGCACGCTCCGCAGCCGATGCAGGCCGCGGCGTCCATCGCGGCGTCGGCCTCGTGCTTGGGAACGAGAATGTTGTTGGCGTCCTGCGCGGCGCCGGTCGGCGCCGTGACGAACCCGCCCGCGGCGATGATCCGGTCGAAGGCGGCGCGATTCACGACGAGGTCCTTGATGACCGGGAACGCCCGCGAGCGCCACGGCTCGACGTGGATCGTCGCGCCGTCGGCGAAGCTCCGCATGTGGAGCTGGCAGGTCGCCGTGCCCTTCATCGGCCCGTGCGCGACGCCGTTGATCATCATGCCGCACGAGCCGCAGATGCCCTCGCGGCAATCGTGATCGAAGGCGATCGGCTGCTCCCCCTTGCCGACGAGCGTTTCGTTGACCACGTCGAGCATCTCGAGGAACGACATGTCGGGGCTGACGTCGTCGGTCTCGTAGCGTTGCATCGCGCCGGACGCGTCGGGGCCGGCCTGCCGCCACACGAAGAGAGTTACGTGCATGGAAAGACGCGCGCCTCCTATTTGTACGAACGTTGCGAGAGGTGCACGTTCTCGAACACGAGCGGCTCCTTGCGCAGCACGGGCGGTTTCCCCGCCCCCGCGTAGTCCCACGACGCCACGTACGCGAATTCATCGTCGTTGCGAAGCGCTTCACCGTCCGCCGTCTGATGCTCGACGCGGAAGTGCGCGCCGCACGACTCCTCGCGATCGAGCGCGTCGAGGCACATGAGCTCCGCGAGCTCGAGGAAGTCGGCGACGCGCCCCGCGTACTCGAGAGACTGGTTGAGCTCCGCGCCCGTGCCCGGGACGCGGACGTCGTGCCAGAACTCCTCGCGCAGCCTCGGAATTTCGACGAGCGCCTTCGCGAGGCCGGCCTTGTCGCGCGACATGCCGCAGTACTCCCACATCAGCTTCCCGAGCTCGCGGTGAATGGACATCACCGTACGCGATCCGTTGATCGCGAGCAGTCGCGCCGTGCGTTCGCGAACCGCCTCCTCCGTCGCCCGCACGTCGGGATGGTCCTCGGCGACGCGCTCGAGCTTCGTCGAGCCGAGGTAGTCGCCGATCGTCAGCGGCACGATGAAATAGCCGTCGGCCAGCCCCTGCATCAGCGCGCTCGCGCCCAGCCGGTTCGCGCCGTGGTCGGAGAAGTTGGCTTCACCGATCACGTGCAGTCCGGGAACGTTGCTCATCAGGTTGTAGTCCACCCAGAGGCCGCCCATCGTGTAGTGCACGGCCGGGTAGATGCGCATCGGTACTTCGTACGGATTCTCGTCGGTGATGCGCTGGTACATCTCGAAGAGATTCCCGTAGCGCTCCCCGATGGTCTTGCGGCCGAGGCGCGTGATCGCGTCGGCGAAGTCGAGGTAGACGCCTCGACCGCCGGGCCCCACGCCGCGTCCCTCGTCGCAGACTTCTTTCGCGGCGCGCGACGCGATGTCGCGCGGCGACAGGTTGCCGAACGCCGGATACTTTCGCTCGAGGTAGTAGTCGCGATCCGATTCGGGAATCTGATTCGGCGGCTTGGCGCAATCTTCCTGTCGCTTGGGCACCCAGACCCGGCCGTCGTTGCGCAGCGATTCGCTCATCAGCGTCAGCTTCGACTGATGTTCGCCGCTCACCGGGATGCACGTCGGGTGAATCTGCGTATAGCACGGATTCGCGAATGCGGCCCCGCGCTTGTACGCGCGCCAGATCGCGGTGACGTTCGATCCCTTCGCGTTCGTCGACAGGAAGTAGACGTTGCCGTATCCGCCCGTGCCGAGGATGACGTCGTCGGCGAGGTGCGTCTCGATCGCGCCGCTGACCATGTCGCGTGTCACGATGCCGCGCGCCCGACCATTCACGACGACGAGGTCCAGCATCTCCGTGCGCGGAAACATCGTCACGCCGCCTTTGGCGATTTCCTTCTCGAGCGCCTGGTACGCACCCAGCAACAGCTGCTGACCCGTCTGGCCGCGGGCGTAAAAAGTCCGCGAGACCTGCGCGCCGCCAAACGAACGATTGGCGAGCAGCCCACCGTACTCGCGCGCGAACGGCACGCCCTGCGCCACGCACTGGTCGATGATGTTCACGCTCACTTCGGCGAGGCGGTACACGTTCGCCTCACGGGATCGAAAGTCGCCGCCCTTGATCGTGTCGTAAAACAAGCGGAAAACACTGTCGCCGTCGTTCTGGTAGTTCTTGGCCGCGTTGATGCCGCCCTGCGCGGCGATGCTATGCGCGCGGCGCGGCGAGTCCTGGAAACAGAAACAGCGCACGTTGTACCCCAGTTCGCTCAACGACGCCGCGGCCGACGCGCCGGCCAGCCCCGACCCGACGACGATCACGGTGTGTTTCCGCTTGTTCGCGGGATTGACCAGCTTCATCTCCGCGCGGTGCCGCTCCCACTTCCGCTCGAGGGGCCCCGGAGGAACCTTGGCGTTCAGCTCGGCCATCGATGCCTCAATGAATCACGCCGGCGATGACGCCGAGCGGCAGAAGGCTGAAGCCGAGCCAGACGGCCACCGCGACGACGAGCGCGATGCGGCGGCGAAGCGGATGCTCGGAGGATTTCGCCCAGCCGAGTGTGCGGACCGAGCTCCACGCGCCGTGATACAGGTGCAGTCCGAGGGCGATCATCGCCACCAGGTAGAACGCCGAGACCCACCACACGTGAAAGCTCGCGACGATGTTGCCGTACACGTCGTGGTCGCCGCGGACGTCGATCATGCCGGCGGCGTGTCCCGGGTCGAACGTCTCGGTCGTGAAATGCAGAATGTGAAATACGATGAAGACGAGGATCAGCACGCCGCCCCACTTCATGGTGCGTGCGGCGAGCGTGGAAACCTGCGGCTCGCGATGTTGGTAGCCGATGGGCCGCGCGGCCGTCGAGCGCACCGTCAGCTGATACGCCATCATCACGTGCAAGACGACGGCGACGATGAGCACGATCCGCAACACCCACAACAACTCGTTGAGCGGCCCGTGCAACATCGCGCTGTACGCATTCAACTTCGCCGCGCCTTGGAACGCCTGGAGATTGCCGGCGACATGGAGGATCACGAAGCCGATGCCGATCAGCCCCGTGACCCCCATGATGATCTTCTTTCCGATCGTCGAACGATAAAACGCGCTTACGGACATCTCGTTCCGGCTGGCGGCTGAACGACCCTACAGTTTCACGGTGCGCATCGGTTCCCGGACCGCTTCGGCGCTCTTGGCCAACGCGGTGCGCTCGTCGGCGGTGAGCTCGACCTCGATAACCTTCTGCAGGCCGCCGCGTCCGAGCTTGCACGGCACGCCCAGGAAGAGCCCCTTCATGCCGTACTCGCCCTCGAGCCACGCCGCGCAGGGAAGAATGCGGCGCTGGTCATTGACGATCGCCTCGGCCATCTGTACCGCGCCGGCCGATGGCGCGTAATACGCCGAGCCGGTCTTCAAGTGCTTCACGATCTCGGCGCCGCCGTTGCGCGTGCGGTCGACGATCGCGTCGAGCTTCGCCTTGTCGATGAGCTGCGTGACGGGAATGCCGCTGACCGTCGTGTACGAAATGAGCGGCACCATCGTGTCGCCGTGGCCGCCGAGCACCATCGCCTGGATGTCGCGCACCGAAACGTCGAGCGCTTCGGCGAGAAACCCGCGATAGCGCGCCGTGTCGAGCACGCCCGCCATCCCGATGACTCGCTCGCGCGGGAAGCCCGTGACTTCCTTCGCGACGTAGCACATCACGTCGAGCGGGTTCGAGACGACGATGACGATCGCGCTCGGCGACGTCGCCTTGATCTGCTCGGCGACTTGTTTGACGATGCCGGCGTTGGTGTTGAGCAGGTCGTCGCGCGACATGCCCGGTTTGCGCGCGATCCCGGCGGTGATGATGACGACGTCCGAGCCGGCCGTTTCGTCGTAGCCGTTGGTGCCGATGATGCGCGAATCGAAGCCCTCGATCGGCGCCGACTGCCACTGGTCCAGCCCCTTCCCCTGCGGAATTCCCTCCACGACGTCGACCATCACGACGGTGTTCGCCAGCTCTTTCTCCGCCACACGCTGCGCGGTCGTCGCGCCCACGTTCCCGGCGCCGACGACCGTAATCTTGTTGACCATGTCAGTGAGTGATTTCGCTGTGAGGTGAGTACCCAACAACGAAAGTTAAGACGCCCCGCTCGGCGGCGCTCAGCCGCCGACTTGCGAGAGCGCGCGCAATCCGCCGACGCGCATCTGAAGCAGCTCGTGCTCCTTCGGTTTGTTGGCGAGCGCGTCGCGGAAGATCGGCTCGAGCGGCTGCCCGGCGCGCAGCGGCGTGCGCAAATCCACTTCGTGGTCGCCGAACAGACACGTGCGAAGACGGCCGTCGGCGGTGAGGCGCACCTTGTTGCACGACGCGCAGTACGTGTGCGTCATCGGTGTGATGACGCCGATCGTTCCGGCCGCGCCGGGCCAGCTGTAGTAGGCCGCGGGACCGTTGCCGCGCGCCGGCCCCGACGCCGGCGTGAGCGGCGCGACCACGCTCAGCCGGGCGAGAATCTCGTCGCTCGGCACGATGTGCTCCCAGGTCAGCTCACGCATGTCGCCGACCGGCATCAACTCGATGAACCGGACGTGCCACGCATGCTCGAGCGTCAGACGAGCGAGATCTTCAATCTCGTCGTCATTGATGCCGCGCATCACGACCATGTTCAACTTGATCGGGTCGAGACCAGCGTCCTGCGCGGCCAGCGCCGAGCGAACCGGATCAAACCCGAGGTTGCGCCGGGCGATCGTCGCGACCCGCTCCGGACGCAGGCTGTCGACGCTCATGTTCACCCGGTCGAGCCCGCAATCGCGAAGCGTCTGAGCAATTTCGGGAAGTCGCACGCCGTTCGTGGAGATCGCGATGTCCTCGATCTCGGGAACAGCCCGCAGCATGCGAACCAACTCGTGGATCTGTGGGCGGATGGTCGGCTCGCCGCCGGTGATGCGCAGCCGGCGCAGACCGAGCGGCGCGAGCTGGCGGACGATCCCTGTAATCTCTTCGTACGAGAGGATGTCGGACTTCGGCAGCCACGCCAGCCCTTCCTGCGGCATGCAGTAAAGGCACCGGAAGTTGCACCGGTCCGTGACGGAGATGCGGAGATACTCGATGCTCCGCCCGAACTGGTCGACCGACCGCTGCGCGGACATCAGCGTGCCGCCTCCGCGACGGCCCGACGCGCCGTGGGGTCGACCCACTCGCGCGTTCCGTCGGCGTAATGCTCGCATTTCCAGATCGGCACGCGCCGCTTGATCTGCTCGATCACGTAGCGGCTCGCATCGTACGCGGCGCCTCGGTGAGGATGAGCGACGGCAATCGCCACGCTCACTTCGCCGATTTCGAGCGTTCCCACCCGATGCTCGACGACGATGTCCGGCGTGCCGAACTCTCCGGTCGCCTCGGCGACGATCGCCGCCAACTCGCGCTCCGCCATCGAGCGGTAGGCAGAGTACTCGATGCCGGTGACCGAGCGCCCGTCGTTCGTCTCGCGGACCGTTCCCAGGAACAGCACCGTCGCTCCGTTTCGGTCGTGCGCGACCTCGGCGGTCAGCGCCGCGGGATCGATGACGTGATCGACGATCGCGCTCCGCATCAGCCCCCCGCGACCGGAGGAATGATGGCCACCTCGTCACCCGCCGCTAAACGACGATCGGACTTGGCGTACTCCTCGTTCACGGCGACCATCGGCTCCGCGGGTAGTCGCGCCGAACCCGCCATCGCGCGGACGCGACGAACGACGTCCCCGACGGTGTAACTGTCCGGGACATCGATTGGCATTCTGCGCTCACCGAGTGCGTCGGCGTACGACGCGAAGAGCAACACGGTCACTGTCATTGTCGAGCAGGCATCTCCGAACGAGAAAACCGATATCGTAGCTTAGCGACCTAAACGACCGGAGACGACAACGGCCCGACGCAATCGTTGCGTCGAGCCGCGCGAAGTCCCCACAGCGAAGTGCTTATGCCTCCGTCATTTCCTCTTCGTCGGCGTCCATCTCGTCGACTGGAAGTCCGGCGACCATCGCGCGCAATTCTTTCGAGGGCTTGAACACCGGAACCGGCCGTGCGGACACTTCGACAGGCGAGCCCGTCCGCGGATTTCTCGCCATCCGCGTCTTGCGGTGGCGGATCTTGAACGTTCCGAAGCCGCGAACTTCAATGTTCTTCTGCGCTTGCAGTGCTTCCTTGATCGAGTCGAGAAACGCGTCCACGACTCGAGCACAATCTTTCTTTGAGATCATCGGCCCAGCGGTGCGTGAAATCTGGGCTGTGACCCGTTCGACCAGGTCGGCTTTGGTCATTGAAAAGCCTCGGTGTGCTGACGCCCGTGGGGTGGCGGAGACAGACCGAACTTATCGCCGTTAACTCTTGTGTGTCAAGAGTTTGGACCACCTGAGCCCGTAGCGGGGCCGGCGTGGGAACGGACCGTTTCAAGGAACTCGTCGAACAGCGGCCTGGCGTCGTGCGGTCCGGGTGCCGCCTCGGGGTGGTACTGAACGGCAAAGATGGGCTTGTTTCGATGCCGCAGACCCTCGACCGTCCCGTCGTTCAAGTTGACGTGGGTCAATTCGAGCTCCGGGGCCCCCGGGATCCCCGCATTCGAGCCCTCGACGGCGAAACCGTGGTTCTGGGAGGTGATGAGGACCCGTCCGGTGGCTAGCTCTTTCACCGGGTGATTTCCGCCGCGGTGACCGTACGGCATCTTCACCGTTTGGGCGCCGTAGGTGAGACCCAGGATCTGGTGCCCCAGGCAGATCCCGAAAATCGGCACGCCGGAGTCGGCGATCTGCCGCACGGTCTCGGGTGCGTAGTCCACGGCCGCGGGGTCTCCCGGTCCGTTCGATAGAAAGACGCCGTTCGGCTCGAGCTGGAGCGCCTCGTCGGCCGAGGTCTTCGCCGGCACGACCGTGACGCGGCATCCGTGCTCCTCGAAGAGCCGCAAGATGTTGCGCTTGATGCCGAAGTCGTACGCGACGATGTGGTACGGCGCGTCGGCCTTGCCCCAGTCGTAGCGATCCGGCGTCGACACGACCGACGCGAGATCGAGCCCTTCCATCGGCGGACATGAGTCGAGCGCGAGCAATGCTTCGCGAGTCGGCTGACTGCCACGAGCGACGACGCCACGCATGACACCCGCGCTACGCAGATGCCGCGTCAGCCGTCGCGTATCGACGCCCTCGAGGGCCGGCACGCCCGCGCGCTCGAGCCACGAAAGGAGATCGCCGTCGGCGCGCCAATTCGAATAGCTGCGCGACAGCTCGCGCACCACTACGCCCGCGATCTGCGGTCGCGCGGATTCGGGATCGTCGGAGTTCACGCCGTAGTTGCCGATCATGGGCGCGGTCATCACGACGATCTGCCCGCGATACGACGGATCGGTGAACACCTCCTGGTAGCCGCTCATGTTGGTCGTGAACACGACCTCGGCGACCGTCGGCGCTTCACTTGACGCGGCCAACTCACCAGAAAAAAGGGTTCCGTCTTCGAGAAGAAGGAACCCCGGGGTGTTGCTCGAAGAACGCTTCACCGCGTGCTCACGGCTTTTTCGGCGCCGGCTTTGGTGTCGTCGGGGCCGGCGTCTTGGTGCTGGGAGTCGTCGTCGTCGGCTTGGCACCGCCTGGTGCGGCGGGTGCGGCATTCGTCGGCGCCGGATTCGCGGGCGTCAGACCCGGAACCGCGTTCGCGCCGCCAGCCGGTGCATTCACCGGAGCCGGCGCCGTCACGGGAGCGGGTTGGAACGTCTGGTCGAGGACCGACTTGGGTGCGCGGCTGCGAGTCGACGCAATCGCGAGCAGGAATGACAGTCCGAGGAACAGGCCGCCGCACCACCAGCTCGCCTTGGTGAGCAGGTTGCCGGCTTGGCGCGTGCCCATGAAGGAGCTCGCCGAACTGCTCACGCCGCCGAACGACGCGGCCATGCCGCCGCCCTGGCCCGATTGAAGAAGAATCGCGGCGACCAGCAGGACGCTGTCGAGGATCAGCAGGATGAGAAGGAACGTGTACAACATGTTCGGCTGCTCGATATGACGGAGTGTAAGCCTAAAATATCACGACACTTAGCGCTGTGCGTCAAGTGCCGCAGATGAGCGCCCAGTCGTCGACCTTGAGGCTCGCGCCGCCGACGAGCAGACCGTCCACATTCTTCGCCGCGAGTAGCGCGGCGGCGTTCCCCGTGCTGACGCTGCCGCCGTACAGAATGGGAATCGCCCCCGCCGCCGCGCCGACGCGGGTCTCGAGCGCCTTCCGAATCTCGGCGTGAACCACTGACGCATCGCCGGGCGTCGCCGTCTTTCCCGTGCCGATCGCCCAGACCGGCTCGTACGCGACGGCCATGGATCCGATCGCGGCGGACGAAAGTTTTGCGAGTCCCGCCTTCAGCTGGCGCAACACGACGGACTCGGTCTCGCCGGCCTGCCGCTGCTCGAGCAATTCGCCGACGCAAAGGATTGGCGTCAGCTGACTGCGTTCCGCGGCCGCGCATTTGAGCGCGGCCTGTTCGTCTGTCTCGCCGAAGACGTGGCGCCGCTCCGAGTGGCCGACGAGGACGAATCGCGCGCCCGCGTCGCGTGCCATCGGTGCCGAGTTTTCGCCGGTGAACGCGCCCCTGTCCTCCGTCCAGATGTTCTGCACGCCGACGCCGATGTCCGACCGCGACGAAAGCGCCTCGACCACCGTGGAGACCGAAAGCGCCGGAGGGAACAGCAGCACGGTGCGGTCGGCATGCGGTGACCATTTCGCGGTGAACTCGGCGACGAACGCACGCGCCGCGCTCGGGCCGTGGTTCATCTTCCAGTTCGCCGCGAAGACCGGGCGCTGCATTCAGATTCTGTCGTCGAGCGCGGCGACTCCGGGCAACGTCTTCCCTTCCAAAAACTCGAGCGACGCTCCGCCGCCCGTCGAGACGTGGCTCATCGCCGCCTCGAGACCGAGACCCGCGACGGCCGCCGCCGAGTCACCACCGCCAACGATCGTCGTCGCGCCGAGTTGCGTCGCCGTCGCCATCGCCTCGGCGACCGCACGCGTCCCCGCGTCGAACGGTTTGGTCTCGAAGACGCCCATCGGTCCGTTCCACAGAACCGTCTTCGCGCCTTCCATGATCCCCGCGAACTGACCCGCGGACTCCGGCCCGATGTCGAACATCGCCTCATCGGCGGGGATCGCCTTGTACGAGACGGCGTGCGCGGATTGCGCTGCGTCGAGCGACGTCGCGACGAGCGCGTCCGACGGGAGCAGCAGCTTCGCGCCGGCGCGGTCGAGCAGATCCTTGGCCATCTCCACGCGATCGTTCTCGACGAGCGACTTTCCGACCTCGAGTCCCATCGCCTTGTAGAACGTGCACGCCATCGCGCCGCCGATCACGAGCCGGTCGACGCGCGGCAGCAGCTGTTCGATGACGTCGATTTTCCCCGAGATCTTGGCGCCGCCAAGGACCGCGACGAACGGACGGCCCGGATTGCTCAACGCGGCGCCGAGATAGTCGAGCTCGCGTTGCATCAGCAGGCCGGCAACCGCCGGGTGGAGGCAGTGGGCGATCCCTTCCGTCGACGCGTGCGCCCGATGCGCGGATCCGAACGCGTCGTTCACGAAGAAGTCGCCGAGTTCGGCGAGCTCGCGGCAAACGTTCTCGTCGTTCTTTTCTTCGCCGTCGAGAAAGCGCGTGTTCTCGAGCACGACGACGGGACACTTGGGATCGTGCGTCGCCTTCACCGCCTCGTCGGTGTCCGTGGACTCGATGAAAGTGACATGCTGTTTCGGCATCAGCTCGGCGAGCTTGCGAGCGACCGGCTCGAGCGAGTACTTCGCCTCGGGTTTTCCTTTCGGTCGTCCGAGGTGAGACAAGAGCACGACACGCGCGCCGCGGTCGAGCAGCGCTTCGATGGTGGGAAGCGCGGCGCGGATGCGCGTGTCGTCGGTCACGCGCCCTTTTTCGAGCGGGACGTTGAAGTCGACGCGGACGAGCGCGCGCCGGCCTTTCACTTCTTGGTCGGACAGATCGCGGATCGTCTTCTTGTTCATCGTCACAGGCGCGCGCCGACGTACCGGAGCAGATCGACGCAGCGCGACGCGTAGCCCCACTCGTTGTCGTACCAGCCCTGCACCTTGAGCAGCAAGCCGTCGATGACGTTCGTGCACTTCGAGTCGAAGATGCACGAGTGCGGATCGCCGATGTAGTCTGACGAGACGAGCTCTTCCTCGGTGTACGCGAGGATGCCGTTCATCGGTCCGTCGGCGGCCGCTTTGAATGCGGCGTTCACCTCGGCTACGGTCACCGGCCTCTCGACGACGACGCCGAGGTCCGTGAAGGACACATCCGGGGTCGGAACGCGGACGGAGATTCCGTCGATCTTGCCCTTGAGCTCGGGCAGAACGAGTGACGTCGCCTTGGCTGCGCCGGTGGTCGTCGGAATGATCGACATCGCCGCGGCGCGCGCGCGGCGCAGATCCTTGTGCGGGAGATCGAGCACCTGCTGGTCGTTCGTGTAGCTGTGGATCGTGACCATCGAGCCGCGAACGAAGCCGAACGCGTCCTTCACCACCTTCACCATCGGAACGAGGCAGTTGGTGGTGCACGACGCGTTCGAGATGATCGTGTGCTTCGCGGAGTCGTACTTCGACTCGTTCACTCCCATCACGATCGTGAGGTCCTCGCCCTTGGCCGGCGCGGAAATGATGACTTTTTTCGCCCCGCCGTCGATGTGCTTCTTGGCGTCGGCGGCGTTGGTGAAGCGCCCGGTCGATTCGAGCACCAGCTCGACACCGAGATCTTTCCACGGGAGCGCCGCCGGATCCTTGTGAGCGAACACCTGGACCTCGCGGCCGTCGACGCTGATCGAACCATCCTCGGCGCACACGTCGCCGGGATAGGTGCGGTGGACGGAGTCGTACTTGAACAGATGGGCCAGCGTTTTCGTGTCCGTGAGGTCGTTGACCGCCACGATCTCGATGTCCGCAACACCTTGCAGGCAGGCCGCACGCAGGACTTGTCGTCCGATGCGGCCGAAGCCGTTGATTCCAACACGAATCGCCATTCCGAACCCTCAGTGGTGGTTACAAGCGGTCGCCCAATGCCGGCGCCCTCCCGAAGGTGACAAAGCTAACGATTCTTGCCCCCCCGGCGCAGAGCGCCGCCGCGCACGCGTTCAGGGTGGCCGCGGTCGTAACGACGTCGTCGACGAGTACGACGTGCGCGCCGCGCAGCGCATCGCGCGCCGCCACCCGCGCGCTGAAGGCGCCCGTGACGTTCCGAAAGCGCTCGTCCGGCGCAAGACGCGTCTGAGTCTCGGTGTGACGAGTTCGCGTGAGGACGTCGTTCCACAGCGGAATTCGCCACGCGTCGGCCAAGCCGCGCGCCAGGCGCTCGCTCTGGTTGTACCCGCGCTCCCGCTGACGCTTCTCGGAGAGCGGTACCGGAATGATGGCGGCGCGTTCTTCGACGACGTCGCGCGGCCACTCGCATCGAGCCATGCGCGCCGACAGCTCGCCGGCGACGCGATGCCAACCGCCGTACTTGAGCGCGTGAACCACGCCGAGGCCCACGTGACCGGCGGCCCAGGCCACGCTCCGCGCCGCGCGGACGAACGGCGGCAGCAGCTCGCACCACCGGCAGGATTCGCCGTACGTCGGATGTCCGCAACGATCGCAGCGCGGCCATGGCAGCCCCGGCAACAACGCCCAACATCGTCCGCACACGAGACCACGCTCGCCATATGCGAGCGGTCGCTCGCACACGGTGCACGCGCGCGGCAACAGGAAATCGGCGATCGCGGCGGCGGCCGGCTTCACCTCGGCCGCGAGCCGATGGAGGTGCGGAGCTAGCCGCTCTCCGCGGCGCGCCGCATCGTCGCGCGATCCGGTGCTACGCCAAACCATCGCTCGAATGCCAGCGCTGCCTGCTCGACGAGCATCGCCAGTCCGTCGGCGGCGGCGAGCCCGCGCGCATGCGCCGCGCGCACGAGCCGCGTTTCACCGCGCCGGTACACGAGATCGAAGACGCGCGCTCCGTCGTGAAGAGCGGCGACGTCGAACGGAGCAGCCTCGTCGCGCATGCCGATGGACGTCGCATTGACGAGAAGATCGGCATCCGAGAGGGCTCGGGCGTCATCGATCGGTTGCGCGAACGCACCAAACCGTTCGCAGAGCGCGCGGGCGCGCGCGCCGGTTCGGTTGTAGATACGCACGGTTGCCGAGGGCCAGGATTCGGCGGCGGCGACGACCGCGGCGGCCGATCCTCCCGCGCCGAGCACGCCGACCTTCAAGTTCGGTGGAATCGCCGCGTCGTCGAACAGCCGGCGAACCGCTTCGTCCACGCCGCCCACGTCGGTGTTGTCACCCGAGAGCGCGCCGTCGTCGCCGACCCACCACGTATTCACCGCGCCGACGCGCCGCGCGATCGGTGAAAGCGTCGAGCACGCGGCGTACATCCGCTCTTTGTGCGGAATCGTGACGTTGCCGGCCGCGCCTTCGCGAGCCAGATCGACGACGGTCGAATGAAAGCGCTCCGGGGCGACGTCGAGCGCTTCGTATCGCGCGGAGATGCCGGCGGCGGCGAGCGCCGCGTTGTGCATCTGCGGTGAGCGGGAGTGGGCGACCGGATGCCCGAGCAGCACGAGTCGCTCGGGTGGACGCCGCATCAAGCCGCTCCGCTACCTCGCTCCGCGGTGATGCGGTCCAGCACTCGGCGGATCTCCTCTTCGAGCTCGTTCGCGGTCGCGCGGTAGACGTCGAGCTCCGCGCCGACCGGATCGCTGATTGGACGTACCGAAGCGCCATGCGACGCGTAGTCGGAGAGCAGATACGCGCGGCCGCTGCCGCCGAGCGCTTCGACGCGCTCGAGATGGTGCGGCCCCATCGCGAGAACGAGGTCGGCGCTCTGCACCAACTCGCGCGTGAGCGTCTGTGCCCGGTGCGCGCTGAGGTCCATGTTCCGCTCCATCCCGACGAGCAAGGCGCCGTCGCTGGCCGGCGCACCTGTTTGCGCGCTCGTGCCGGCGCTGATCGCTTCGACGTCGAGCAGGCCGCGCTCGATGGCGATCTTCCGCGCGATCGCTTCGGCCATTGGGCTGCGACACGTATTGCCGGTGCAGACGAAGAGAATCTTCATGCGCTCACACTTCTCCGATCAGATTGGGCACGCTCTCGCGAAGCGTCGCCGCCGAGATCGCCCCGGGCCGAATGACCCGCGGCCGCCGCCCGGTACAATCGAGCACCGTGGACGGCTTCGATGGCGTCAGTGTGCCGCCGTCGAGCACTCGCAATTCCCCGCGTGTCACCGCGTCGCTCCATTGCGAGAGAATCTCAGCGGCGCGCATCGCCGGGGGAACCCCCGGACGGTTGGCGCTCGTCGAGGTGATCGCCTCGCCGTGCGCGTGGATCAACCGGGTCATCGCCGCGTGACTCGTCCAGCGAACCGCGACACCCCCTTCCGGACCGCGAAGGCGATCGGGAACGCGACGCTCGCCGCCGGCGAGCACGAGCGTCAGCGGCCCAGGCCAGTGGCGCGTCACGAAATTCGCCGCGTAGGCCGGCAGGCGCAGATCGAGACGCTCGATCATCTGCGGTCCCGAAATGAGCAGCAAAAAGGGTTTTCCCGGCGGACGCTGTTTGAGCCGGACCAACGCGTCGACCGAGTCGCGATCGATGCCGCCGCCGAACCCGTAGACCGTCTCGGTCGGATACGCGAGGACTTTGCGCGCCGCGATTTGCTCCAGCGCCGGCTTGATGGCCGCTCCGACTTCGTCGGCGGACCAGAATGGGACCGAGAGTGCCTCGATTCTCATTCGGCGAGCGGAAAGAACGCCTCCGCGCGATCGAAATCAGCATCCTCGGTGATCTTCATGGCGCGCTCGCTCCCGCGCACGACTCGTACCGGCGCGCCGAGGGCCTCGCAGAGCGCCGCGTCGTCGGTCGCCGTGATCCCGTTGGCCTTGGCGTGGCGGTGCGCGCGCTCGATCACGTCGCGCGGAAAACCCTGGGGCGTCTGGGCGCGCCAGAGCCGTTCGCGATCGACGGTACTCGTGATCATTCCCCGCTCGTCGACTTGTTTCAGCGTGTCGACGACCGGGAGCGCGGCGATCGCGCTGACGCCTTCTCGAGCAGACGCGACCACGCGGTCGATCGTCGCGTCGCCGACGAGGGGACGCGCGGCGTCGTGCACGAGAACGATCGCCGCCTCGTCCGGCAGATCCTCGAGACCATTGCGCACGGACTCGGTGCGAGTCGCGCCGCCGATCGAGACCATGAGCCGATCGACGTCGCATTGGAACAACCACGGCGGCGGATCGGCGACGTGGTCGCGCGGCAGCACGACGACGACCCCGACGACGTCCGGACGCGCCATGAACGTCTGCAGGCTATGCAGCAACGCCGGCTTTCCCGCGACCCACCGAAATTGCTTCAGTTCTTTCCCTGAGGTTCGGCTGCTGCTTCCTCCGGCCACGATGACCACGCCGACGTCGCGCGTTGTCTCACCGTCTCCCCGGTGAACTGGGACCTGTGACCGCTCATTGCCGCTCATCCAAACACACGCTGAAACAAGTCGCCGATCGTTCTCACGCCGACGACCTCGATGTCTCTCGTCACCCGCTTCGGCACGGCGCGCTCGGCGAGGTAGATCCGCCGCATCCCCAGGTTCGCCGCCTCGGCGATCCGCCGCTCGGCCTGAGACACGACGCGGACCTCACCGCCGAGTCCAAGCTCGCCCGCGAAGACAGCGTCGCGCGGGAGCGCGCGATCGTACACGCTCGATGCCAGCGCGACGGCGACGGCGAGATCCCCCGCCGGCTCCTGCAATCGAATTCCGCCGACGACGTTGACGAACGTGTCCAGCTGCGCGAACGAAAGTCCCGCGCGTTTGTCGAGCACGGCGAGCAGCAGCGCGAGGCGGCGTCCGTCGAAGCCGGTGGCGACGCGCTGCGGGGTGCCGAATCCCGCCTTCGCCACGAGCGCCTGAATCTCGACGAGTACCGGCCGCGATCCTTCCAGGAGCGCGGTGAGCGCCGAACCGGACGCGGTCAGCGTGCGGTCGCCGACGAACAGCTCCGAGGGGTTCGCGACGGGATCGAGTCCCTGCTCCGTCATGCGGAAGACGCCGATCTCGTCGACGCTGCCGAAACGGTTTTTCGTCGCTCGCAACACGCGATGGTCGAGCGTACCCTCGCCCTCGAAGTAGAGAACCGTGTCGACGATGTGCTCGAGCGTCTTCGGGCCCGCGATGCCACCGCCCTTCGTCACGTGCCCGACGACGAACACCGTCGTGCCGCTCTCTTTGGCGAAGCGCATCAGCCGCGCGGCGCACTCGCGCACCTGGCCGACGTTTCCGGGAGCGCCTTCGAGATCGGTCGTGAAGACGGTCTGAATCGAGTCGACGATGAGCGCCGCCGGCGGCGCCGACGCGGCGGTCGCGAGGACCGTCTCGAGATTCGTCTCGCTCAACAGCGCGACGTCGCCGGCATTTCCGCCAAGCCGATCCGCGCGCAGCCGTACTTGCAGCGCCGATTCTTCGCCGGTGGCGTAGAGCACCGGGCGACCGGACTGCTCGAGACGCGCCGCGACTTGCAGCAGGAGCGTGGACTTTCCGATGCCCGGCTCGCCGCCGACGAGGATCATCGATCCGGGAACGATCCCACCGCCCAGCACGAAGTCGAACTCGTCGAGGTTCGTCCGCCACCGATCCGTCTGCGATCCAGCCACGTCGCGCAGTCGCGGCGCGACCGCGACGCTCCCGCCCTCCGCCAACCCGCGCGCGCCGGCTGCGCGCCGAGCGCTCGCCGTTCCGGCGACGACGCGCGGCGCAACAATCTCTTCGACGAGAGTGTTCCACTCGCCGCACTGGTCGCAGCGTCCCTGCCACTTCGAATGCTCGCCTCCGCACTCGGTGCAGCGGTAGGCGGTCTTCACCTTGGCCATGGTTCGAAGCTTAGCGAGGAACTACCGATGAGGATCGCTGCTGGGCGAGGGATGTTTGGCGAGCGGGCCTTTACGAAACGGTACTGCAACGATTTTCGCGGAAAAACCACGGATTACGCGGAAACATCAAAGGCTTCTTGGAAGAACACACGGCGGTGGAAGCGTCGCGACGAGAAAGCGAAAGCCGCGCTTCG
Source organism: Gemmatimonadaceae bacterium (assembly GCA_036003045.1). Taxonomy (NCBI): domain Bacteria; kingdom Pseudomonadati; phylum Gemmatimonadota; class Gemmatimonadia; order Gemmatimonadales; family Gemmatimonadaceae; species Gemmatimonadaceae bacterium. Next base: position 15,285 of record DASYSS010000015.1, on the reverse strand, counting down.
AGCAGTTCCCAAAAGCATTTCTCCGCGGAATCCGTGGTGTTTCCGCGTAATCGTTGCAGTATCGTGTCGTATAGCTCCAATTGGCGCGAGGACCGTCGAGCGCCACGATGGACTCGGGGGGAGTCCAACTAGCCCCGCTGAGTGTAGCTCTCGAAGCGGGTGTATTGCTTGTGAAAGAACAGATTCACGAAGCCGGTCGGGCCGTTGCGCTGCTTGCCGATGATGACCTCGGCCTTTCCCTCGAGCGAGTTGCCGTCCTTGTCGGTCGGGCCGTCGTAGAACTCCTGACGGTACAGGAACATGATCAGGTCGGCGTCCTGCTCGATGGCGCCCGACTCGCGGAGGTCGGAGAGCTGGGGGCGCTTGTTGTCGCCGGTGCGCTGTTCGGGGGCGCGCGAGAGCTGGGACAGCGCGACGACGGGGACGTTCAGCTCCTTGGCGAGGGCTTTCAATCCGCGCGAGATCTGGCTGACTTCCTGTTGCCGGCTCTCGGAGTTGCTCGGGCCCTGCATGAGCTGGAGGTAGTCGACGATCACGAGCCCGATGCCCGACTCGGTCTTGAGGCGCCGAGCCTTGGATCGCATCTCGAGCAGCGTCATGCCTGGCGTGTCGTCGATCCATACCGGCGCGTTCTGGAGAATGCCCGCCGCCCGAGCGAGGCGCGGGAAGTCGTCGTCGCGGAGCAAGCCTTTGCGCAGCCGCTGCGCGTCGATGCGAGCCTCCGACGTGAGCATGCGCTGCACGAGTGACTCTTTACTCATTTCCAGCGAAAAGAGCGCAACCGGAACTTTGTTCTCGATGGCCGCGTGTTGCGCGACGTTCAGCGTGAACGCCGTCTTTCCCATCGACGGACGCGCCGCGACGATGATGAGGTCCGACGGCTGGAAGCCTGAGGTCAACTCGTCGAGATCGCCGAAGCCGCTCGCGACGCCGGTGACCGTCGCGCCGCCGGCGTGCAGCTTCTCGATCCGCTCCATCGTCGGCCAGAGCAGCTCCTTGAGGCGCGTGAAGCCCTCGCGTGTCTGCTGCTGGCTCACCTGGAAGATCTTCGACTCGGCGTCGTCGAGGAGCTCGCGCGCCGTGACGTGACCGTCGAACGCCTCGGTCACGATCGACGTGGAGACTTCGATCAGCCGGCGCAGGATCGCCTTCTCGCGGACGATCTTGGCGTGGTACTCGATGTTCGCCGCCGTCGGCACCGCGTCGACGAGGAAGCCGATGTAGTCCTTGCCGCCCGACCCTTCGAGATCGCCGCGGCGCTGCAACTCGTCGGAGAGCGTGAGCGGATCGACCACGCCGCCGCGCTCGGCGATGCCGACCATCGAGCGGAAGATCCGCCGATGGCGCTCGGCGTAGAACATCGTATCGTCGACGTATTCGACCGCGCGGAGCACCGCGTCCTGGTCGATCAACATCGCCGAGAGCACCGCTTGCTCGGCGTCCTCCGAATATGGAGGACGCCGATCGCGGTACGGGTCACGCGTCGGCGCGTGTACCGGAGCTATCGAGAATTCGACGGGCGAGCTGGACATCTTCCCAAGTGGGACGCTTCCAACCCGGATTCCGGAGAAGCGCGGCAGGGTGATACGTGACCACGAGCGGTACACCGTAATAGCGGTGAACCTGGCCGCGCAACTTGCCGATCGACAGCGTCGTATTCAAGAGCGTCTGCGCGGCGAATGTTCCGAGTGCGAGAATCACCTTGGGACGAATCAGCTCGATCTGTCGAATGAGATACGGACTACAGGCCTTTACTTCGTCCGGTAGAGGGTTACGGTTTCCCGGCGGACGATGTTTGAGGACGTTGCAGATGTAGACGTCTTCACGCTTGAAGCCGATCGCGTCGAGGATCTTCGTGAGCAACTGGCCGGCCGCGCCGACGAACGGGCGGCCCGTTTGATCTTCGGTCGCGCCGGGTGCCTCGCCGACGCACATGAAGTCCGCGTTGGGATTCCCTTCGCCCGGCACCGGATTCGTCGCCGTCGCGTGGAGAGGACATCGTGTGCACGACGCGACATGGGTCGTGAGTGCCTCGAGCGTTTCGAGCGACGCAAACGGTCCGCCGAACAACTCGCTCGTCGGCGTTCCAACAGTTATTCCGGGTGCGACCGACACGATCGGCGCCGCCGGCGGCTCGGCACTTCCCGAACCGGGTGCCGCAAACGAAGTGTCGTCGGGTGTTTTCGCCGCCGGCTTTTCCGGTCCACCGGTCCACCGGTCCACCGGTTCACCCGCCTGTTCTTCCCCCGCGCGTAGAATCGCCCGCCAGTCGCTCGGATCCGCCGGCGCCGCAGCACCGCCACGAGTCCCGGCCGAAACCGGCGAGGCCGGCTTTCCTGATGCGCGGGCTCCCGCCCCGCCCGCAGTCCCGCCGAGCAGCCGCATCGCTTCGTCGACGGTCATGCGATCGAGCACGAGCTCCGTCTCGCCCATCTCGCGGCGCTGCTCCAAGTACCGTCGAAGCTGTTCTCTAGCGTCCACCGAGCAAGGCCTCCACGCGGTCGAGAATTGCGTCGGCCACTTCGGCTTTCGACATGAGCGGAAGCCGCGACTCGACGCCGTCTCGCGAGATGAGTGTGACGCGATTCGTGTCCGTGCCGAATCCGGCGCCGGGCTCGGTTGCGTCGTTGACGACGATCAGATCGAGATCCTTCGACTCGAGCTTTCGGCGGCCGTTGGCCAGCACGTCGTTCGTCTCGAGCGCGAACCCGACGATGACCGAGTCGCCGCGGCGTTTGGCGCGCGTCGATTGGAGAATGTCGGGTGTGGGCGCGAGCGCGATCGACGAGCGCGACTCGGTCTTCTTGATCTTTGCCTGCGCCGGATCCGACGGACGAAAATCGGCCGGCGCGGCGGCCATGATCAGCACGTCGGTCGACGGGAGCGCGCCGTCGATCGCGACCTTCATGTCGTTCGTCGACTCGACCGTCGTCACTTGAACGGCCGTTGGAGCGGCAACGCTCATCGGACCGGAGACGAGCGTGACGTCGGCGCCGCGGCGCCAGGCCGCCGACGCGAGGGCGACGCCCATCTTGCCGCTGCTGTGATTCGAGATGAATCGAACCGGGTCGATCGCTTCGCGCGTCGGGCCCGCGGTCACGAGAACGCGTTTGCCGCCGAGGGCCCCGCGCGGCTCGAGTAGTCTCCCGACGTGCGCGAAAATCGTTTCGGGTTCCGGCATTCGCCCGGGACCGGTTCCCTCACCCGCCGCGAGGTCGCCCGCGTCCGGATTCAGAATTCGATAGCCGAGCGACGCCAGGTGGGTCACGTTGTGCTTCGTTTGTGGGTGCGCCCACATGTGGTCGTTCATCGCCGGCACGAGCAGCACGGGCGATTTCGTGGCGAGCAGCACGGACGTGAGTAGATCGTCGGCCTGCCCGGTCGCGGCGCGAGCGAGGAAGTCGGCGGTCGCCGGGGCGACGACGAGCGCCGTCGCGCTGCGCGCGAGCGCGATGTGGTCGAGCGCGCGCCCCTGCTCGAACATGCCGGCGTGGACCGGTCTACCCGTGAGAGCTTCGAACGTGATCGCGCCGACGAACTCGGTCGCGGCGCGCGTCATCACCACGTCGACTTCGGCGCCCGCTTTCGTGAGCAGTCGCGCCAGCCAGGCCGATTTGTAACTGGCGATGCCTCCCGTCACCCCGAGGAGGATTCGACTCCCCGCGTACGGGCGGATGGAACTACTCGGCGCGTCGCCGCGGGACGACGTGGTACTCGATGTCACCCTTCGCCAGCTCTTCGAGCGAGCGCGTGGTGAGCTTCTTTTCGCGCGACGACGAACGGTCGCGCGGGAACTCGTTGAGCACGCGGGCATACTTCGCGGCGACGAGAACTCCCAGGTACTTGTTCGCGGCGTGACCCGCGATTTCATCCGGCGTGAAAACCCGCATCGATCAACTCCGATCTAGCTAGTGGTCTGTCGTTGGACTTCCGCTTCGAGCCGCCCGACGAGCTGCTCGACCTTGCGCTGCAATCCAAAAATCCGCTCCCGGCTCACGACCTCGGCGTCCACGATCGCGCTGACGCGTGCGACCGCCTGGTCGAGGTCGTCGTTGACGACGACGTAGTCATACTCGTTGACGGCCCGGAGCTCGTGGAGAGCAGAATGTAATCTATCGAGGAGCTGCGTGGGGGATTCGGTATGGCGGCGTCTGAGACGTTCCAAGAGCACGTCGGCCGAAGGCGGTAGCAGGAATACACTTACGGCCGCCGGAAAACTCTCCCGAATCTGCCGGGCGCCCTGCACGTCGATGTCCATGATGACGTGCCGTCCACCGGCCAGCACCCGCGAGATCTCGCGCCGCAGCGTGCCGTAGAGGTTGCCATGCACCTCGGCGGACTCGATGAACTCGCCGAGCCGCCGGCGTTCCACGAATTCGTCGCGCGTCAGGAAGTGATAGTCGACGCCGTCCTGTTCGCCGGTCCGCGGCTCCCGAGTGGTGCAGGAAACCGAGTATCCAACGTCCACCCGCCGCGCGAGCAGCCGGTGCGCGATCGTCGTCTTTCCGCCGCCGGAAGGAGACGAGAGGATGATCGGAAAGATCACCTGGCCCCAGGCGCCGGTGTCGCCGTCGCTCTCTTCCGCCTGGCTCACTCGAGGTTCTCGGCTTGCTCGCGGATCTTCTCCAGCTCCTCTTTGATCAAGACGACATCCTGCACGATCGCGGCGTCATTCGCCTTGCTGCCCGTCGTGTTCGCTTCACGCAGCAACTCCTGCAGGAGAAAACCGAGGCGCTTACCCACGCCGTCTCCGGGCGGCGCGGCGATCGTCGCGCGAAAGGCCGCCACGTGGGTGTGAAAGCGGCTGATCTCCTCGGAGACGTCCAGCTTGTCGGCGATGATGGCGATCTCCTGCGCAAGGCGTTGCTCGTCGACCGTCACACCGGACGCCAGTTCGTGTACCGCCTGGCGGAGCCGCTCCCGATGCTCGACGAGGCGCTGCGGCGCGCGCGCCGCGATCCGATCGACCGCCTGCTCGATGACCGCGAGCCGCGCGCCGACGTAGCCGGATAGGCGCGCTCCCTCGACCGAACGCATCGCGTCGAGCGCCTGCATGGCTCGATCGACGATCTTCACCAGTTCTTCGGCGTTGCCGGCCGTTTCGTCCGCGGGAGCCGCGACGACGTGCGGCAATCGCAGAACCGTCGCGGCGTCGATCGCGCCCTCGAGCGCGAAGCGCTCCTGCAATCGGCGGATCTGATCGACGTACTGGCCGAAGCGTGCTTCGTCGATCGTGCCTTCGGATTCGTGACGCGCGAGCCGCGCGGTGACGGCGATGTGCCCGCGCGAAACGCCGCGCCGCAGGGCCTCGCGCACCTCCGGCTCCCAGCGGCTCAGCTCGGCCGGGAGCTTGATCGACGGATTGAAAAAGCGGTGGTTGACCGAACGGATCTCGACAGAGACACGCGCTCCGCCGACCTCGCCGTCCGCGGCGCCGAAGCCCGTCATGCTCTTTATCATATCGCAGGGGCGAAACTACGGACTGACAAAAAGATTTGTCAATCGGAGAAGGACCAGCGCACCCCGTAGAAATTCATCTGCCGCGGCATGACGAACCCGCCGATCTGGGAGTAGCGCTCGCCGAGCATGTTCCGGAATTGCCACGAAATCGTAGCGCTGACGATCCGGATCTCGAGGAGCAGGGAGATCGTTCGGAATCCTGTGGCGACCGAGGGTTGGGTGGACTCGAGCGACGGGAAATGGACGTTCGAGCGGTACTCGTGAATGATCGCCGCCGTGAGCCCGAAATCGTTGGTCGGGAAACGGTTCGAGAGATTCGTCCGCACGTACAACTCCGCGCGCGTCTGATACTGCGGCCGGTACGCGCCGGTCGAGTCGTTCCAGCGGATGCCGTACATGTCGGCGCCGAGCGGACCCCAGAGCTGTCCGCGAACCGCGCCCTCGAATCCGGTCGCGCCGGGCGCGTGCTGCGCGATGTAGCTCGTGTCGTACTCGCGAGCCGGAGCCAGGAGCGCGCTGTCGCGCCGCAGGATGCCGCCGATGAGCCAGAGTTGGTGGAGTCGAATCCCTGCTTCGCCGCGCAGGTACGTCGTCGAGATGCCGGCGGGCACGTGGTAGTCGATTGATCGGGCCGCGCTTCCGAGCAGCGAGATGAACGGAAACGGCTGGAAGCGCAGCGTCACGTCTCCGCGCGCGATCGAATCGACGCTCTTCGCTTCCGCATAGGCCGACACGCTCACGAACTGCGTCGTGAAGCTCGCGCGCGCCGTCGGGGCGAAGATTGAATGTCCGCCGGCAAAGAACGCGCGCGCCGCACCGCTCGCGCGAAACGGCCCCTGCACCGTCCCGGCGGTCGCCACGTACTGCGTGAGGAACTTGCTCGTGTCGAGCGGCGCGATGACCAACGCCGACTCGGCCGCCGTCACCGGCAATCCCACGAACGAGCGAATGCCCGTATACCTGTAGCGCGACGTCCCGGCCATGACCTGCGCCCACATGTTGTCGGCGTCGGGGTCGGCATAGCCGACCCGCACGTAGGCATCGGTTCCCGTCGACGACGTCTGCGGAATCGAGTCGCCCTGCACGTTCGGCGACACCTCGCTGATAATCACGCCGCGGTGGCGGCCGATTCGGGTGCCGAAAGCGTCCACGCTCCATTTCTGTTTCGCCCAACCTGCCCGGACGACGATGCCCACTTGGTCGCTGCTCGAGCCGAATTGCGCGGGAGGCGTCGTGCCGTACTGCTGCGCGCCGAATTGGAAGGCGCCGCCGTTGTCCAGGCGCGTGCCGAGGAACGCGCGATAGAGATTCGTCTGCTGGTCGCCCGTGTTGACGTCGGTGCGTGTTTCCGTGTGCGTGTTCCGCACGCGCCAACTTCGCAGGTACACGCGGATCTCGTCCGCCGTCTGCTCGACCGTCGCGTCTTCGGCCGACCAAAGATTGATCTGCGTGAGATCGAGCACGCCGCCGGTTCGCGGGTCGATCGACTTGAGCTCGAGCCCGTCGAAAAAGACGCGCACGCGCCGCACGTCGCCTAGATACGAGCCGACTTGCGGCGGAGGCAGCCACCCGCCCCGATATGTCGACACGCCGGCGACTCGCTCGAGCAAATCGGCGACGGTGAGCGACCCGGTCCCGAACAAGGAGTCGCGCGGCCAGTACAGGCGTTGTGCGATCGACAGCGGCGGCGGACTCTCGGCGTGCGCAATCGGCGACTTGATGCTGTCGGCGCGAACGCGCTCGCGGCGGATCGAGTCCACTCTGAACAGACTGTCGCGCACCGTGTCGGCGCGCGTGCGGAGCCGCGGCCGCAAGCTGTCCGGCGGCGGGGGCACTTTCGGCCGGATCGTGTCGATGACTTGCGCGCCGAGACTCCGGTGCGAAACGGCCCCGGCCAACAGGCCGAGGCCGATGACCAGCAATACACGACGCAACAGACGGCTCAGCGTGCGCGCCCTCGTACGAACTCGACGAACGTTCCCACCGGCACTCCCGTCGGCCCGCGCGGCACCGTGCCGAGATCCGACTCGGTGTACGCGGTTCCGGCGATGTCGAGATGCACCCATGGATAGTCGTCGGCGAATTCTTTGAGGAACAGTGCGGCGGTGATCGTGCCCGCGGGACGCCCGCCCGAATTCTTGATGTCGGCCACGTCGGACTTGATCAGATCCTTGTATTCGTCCCACAGCGGCAGCGGCCAGCCGGGTTCACCGGCGCGCTTGGCCGCGTCAAGCACTTCCTGCACCAACGGTTCTTGATTGCCCATCACGCCCGTCGCGGTGTGCCCGAGCGCGATCACGCAGGCGCCGGTCAGCGTCGCCGCGTCGATCACCGCCGCGGGCGACATCCGTTTCGCGAACGCCAGCACGTCGGCGAGCACGAGCCGTCCTTCGGCGTCGGTGTTGATGATCTCGATGTACTTGCCGTTCGATGCCTGCACGACGTCGCCGGGCTTCATTGCCTCGCCCGACGGCATGTTGGTCGTCGAGCCAATGAGACCCACGACGTTGATGGGAAGTTCCAACCGGCCGATCGCTTCCATCGCTCCGAGCACGCCGGCCGCGCCGCACATGTCGAACTTCATCCACTCCATGCCCTGCGCCGGCTTGATCGAGATGCCGCCCGAGTCGAAGCAGAGACCCTTTCCCACGAGCACGATCGGCTTCGCTCCCTTCGGCCCCTTCTGATACTCGAGCATGATGAGCCGCGGTTCCTGCGTCGTCCCCTGCGCGACGGCGAGGAAGGAGCCCATCTTCGCTTCCTGCATCGCCGCTCGGCCCATCACGGTCGTCTGCATGCCAAGTCGCTTGGCGATGTCGCGCGCGGTGTCGGCGAGATAGTCGGGCGTGCACACGTTGCCGGGCAGCATCCCGAGCTTGCGCGCGAGTGCCAGCCCTTCACCGAGGGCGGTCGCGACGCGCGCGCCCGTCGTGCGCGCGTCCGCGTCGGCGGCGAGGATCACCGCCTCGTCGAGCGGCGCGCGCTGTTCGTCGGCCGGGGGGGCGGTCTTCATCTCTTTGAAATCCCACGCGCCGACGCCGAGCCCGACACCCGCCGCCTCGACTTCAGTCGCGTTCAACGCGCCCGCGTAGAACGCGAGTCGTCCGACGCCGAGTCGAGTGGCCTGGCGTGCCGCGATGGCGCCCGCGCGACGAAGCGCCGCCGGGCGATCGGTCGCTGTGCCCAGCCCAACGAGCAGAACACGCTGAATCCCGCGCTCGCCGCCCGCGAGGTGCAGCGTCTCGTCTCGCCCGCCGCGAAAGTCGCGACGTGCGATCGAGCGGCCAAGCGCGCCGTTGGTCGCGCCGTCGACGGCGCCGAGCTCCGTTGCCAACGAGGGCGACGACGGCAGTGCGATGACGAGGAGTGGAACGTCGAGCGTTCCAAAATCAGGGGCGGCGCCTGAGACTATTGGTTTCATGCGCGGTTCGTGCGAAGGTCGGTTCGCGCTCGCGCCCGATTTGGCGTCACGCGGTCATTCCTTTGATGATTTCATCGCCGAACGCCGTCGTCGACACTTCGGTCGATCCCGGCATCTGGCGCGCGAGGTCGTAGGTCACGCGCTTCGACTTGATCGCGTTTTCGAGTCCGCGCGTGATGAGCACGGCCGCTTCGTTCCAGCCCAAGTATTCGAACATCATCACGCCCGAGAGCACCACGCTTCCCGGGTTGATCTTGTCCTGGTTCGCGTACTTGGGCGCCGTGCCGTGTGTCGCCTCGAACACCGCGACGCCGTCGCCGACGTTGCCGCCCGGCGCGATGCCGAGTCCGCCCACCTGGGCCGCCGCGGCGTCCGAGACGTAGTCGCCGTTCAGGTTCGGGGTCGCGATCACGGAATACTCATCGGGGCGCAGGAGCAGCTGCTGGAACATCGAATCGGCGATGCGGTCCTTGATGATGACCGCGTCGGCGCGGGCGTTGGCGCCGCCTTTGGCGAGGTCAGCTTCGGCCACGACACGCCCGGCGAATTTGTCGCGGGCCACCTCGTAGCCCCAATCGCGGAACGCGCCTTCCGTGAACTTCATGATGTTGCCCTTGTGCATCAGCGTCACGGACGGGCGGTTGCGCTGCAGCGTGTAGTTGATCGCCATCTCGACGAGACGTTTCGAGCCGAACGCCGACATCGGCTTGATGCCGATCGCCGACTCTGGGCGGATCTCTTTCTTCAACTCGCTCTCGATGAACTTCCGGAGCTTTTCCGCCTCGGGAGATCCGGCCTTCCACTCGATGCCGGCGTAGACGTCTTCGATGTTCTCGCGGAACACGACGATGTCGAGCTTCCCCGGATCTTTCATCGGGCTTCCGACGCCCTCGAACCAACGCACGGGACGGATGCAGGCGTAAAGGTCGAGCACCTGCCGCAGGGTGACGTTCAGCGAGCGAATGCCGCCGCCGACCGGCGTCGTCAGCGGCCCCTTGATCGAGACGCGGAAGTCCTGCATCGCGTCCACGGTCTCCTGCGGGAGCCAGTCCTTGTAGCTGGTGAACGCCTTTTCGCCGGCGAAGACTTCCATCCAGGAAACGCGACGCTGGCCGCCGTAGGCCTTCTCGACCGCCGCGTCGAACACGCGCACGGACGCGCGCCAGATGTCTGGTCCCGTCCCGTCGCCCTCGACGTACGGAATGATCGGGTTGTCGGGGACCCTGAGAACGCCGCGTTCGTATGTGATGCGTTCGCCGGCCGACGGAACGGTCGCGAGCTTGTATGACGCCATTGACGATTGAGTGAGTGCGGATCGATCCGAGCCGCGGAAAGCTATGCGGCGCGGAAAATCGCTTCAAGTTAAAGGCTGGATCCGTCGCTCGCGGGCGTATCGGCGGTATTCGCTCAGCGCACCCCACGAGCGCGCAGCCTCGATGTAGCTGTCGATCCACGCCGGGTTTCGTGTGGCACGCTGCCAGAGATACCTGGCGTGAGCTTTCGCGGCCGGCAGGAGCATCCAGCGCGGAACGCCGAAGAGGAGTGATACCCCCTCGGTGTCCCACCCGGACATGCGCACGTCGGTCACCCCGCGGCCGATGAAGCTCCGCCGGACGAACGGAAGGGTGAGTCTCTTCGGGCCGACGATGTGCTGTATCGTGGCGGCGGGAAGCCACACGCCGTGCATTCCGGCGTCGGCCAGCTCCTGGCAAAAGACCTCGTCCTCACACGCCGCACGGTCGTCGCCGATTCGGCCGAGCTCCGGCCGGAACGTGAATCCCTGCACCGCCGTCCGGCGGAACGCCATGTTGCATCCCCACGGAAACTCCCCGGGACCTAGCTGGCGCTCCGTGGCGCCGAGATCGTGCGCCTCGCCGACGTTGGTCGAAAGCAGGTGATGGCCGCGAAACCATGTCGGCAGCTCGCCCTCGTACTTCGGCACGATGACGCCGCCGAAATAGGCGGCGTTCGGCCATCGCGCGATCGCCACCGCGTACGCGTCCAACCAGTCGTCGTCGACGAGCACGTCGTCGTCGATGTAGATCAGGAGGTCGCCGGCGGCGTGCTTGAGCGCGCAGTTGCGCGCGTTCGAGAGGCCCTGCACCGGCTCGAGCAGCCGGGTGACCGGCAGCCGATCGGCGTACCGGGAAACGACCGTGGGTGTGTCGTCGGTGCAGTTGTTGTCGACGACGAGGACTTCCCACGTCAGTCCGTCGGGGACACGGAGCTCCGCGAGACGACGCAGCGTACGATCGAGCAATCCGGCTTGATTCCAGGTACAAATGGCGATCGTAACGTCCATGCGGGATTCCTCGGCGCAGAATCTCGTGAACGATAACGTCGTGTCTGCAATGCCCAAGGCGGGACTCGAACCCTCAGGGCCCGAAGGCCGGGGATTTTGAGTTGAATTTGGCGGCTCTCGCAGGCGGTACGCGCTTGCGACGTGCTAATGAAGGGATTCGGTCGTCAGAATTGGGTACCGACCCGACGCGGGGCTCATGTCCCTCATCCGAGCAGACCTCGCCGGTGCTGCCGACGCCGGTGATGACGATCCCACCGCCCCCGCGGGCGCGCAGCTCCCGGCGGGGAGGCGCGGGCATGGCATCAATGAGCCTCACGGAGCGCCGGCGGTCCTCCCGCGCGAGCTCGGCGACTTTCTGGTCGAGCTCGCGATCGCCCTGCACAAGCACGCGATCTACCCCGCCGGTCATCCGCTCCTCAATGGCGCGGTCGACACCGTCGCCCGCGCGTTGTTCGGGCTGCTCGCCGAACGCGCGGTGCTGTCGATCGGCGTCGCCCGCCGGCAACTCGTGATCGAGGGTGTCGCCACCGATCCGAATCATCCGCTGCTCAACGAGCTCGCGCACCGCTTCCATCGCCACCACCTCGGCGCGGCCAAGTTCGAGCGCGGCGTGGAGCGCGCGGAGCTGGCCGACTTTCTCGCGACGCTCGCGGTCGACGCGGGGCGAAGCGGCGGCGCGATCGGGCTCGACCCGGACTCGCTGCCGACGCGCTGGAAGCGCATCCACGCATTTCCGCTCGCCTACGACCATCTCGAGTTGCTTGACAGCGACAAGACGGACACCGTCGAAGGGCAGATCTCCGCCGGCCGCGGCGCGCAGCTCTGGGTCGGTCTCGCCACCGCGGCCCTCGCGGCCGAGGCCGTGCATGCCGGCGAGATGGACGGCGGGACACCGCTCGAGCCGATGGCGGTCGCCAAAGCGATCGACGAGCACGAGCACGAACGAGCGTACGATCAAGTCATCGTCGGTTACATGCTGCAAATCGCCGAGGAACTGACCACCGCACAGGTCTCGGCATTTGGCGCCGGACAGGGCTCTGGAGCCGTGTCGCTCGAGACGGCGGCGCTCCAGGCGCGAATGTCCAAGATGCTCGGCGCGCTCAAGCCGGAGACACTCGAGCGGCTGCTCGACATGGGCGGCGACGCCGCGCAGCGGCGCAGGTTTCTGCTCGAGGCGACGCGGGGGATGAGCGCCTCGGCCGTCGTGTTCCTGATGCAGGCGGCCGCGACGACGGAGAAGCAGACGGTGTCGCACTCGATGGTCCGTCTCCTCGCGAAGCTGGCGCAGCACGCCGAGTCCGGCGGAACGGCGCGGCGCGCGATGGCGGACCGCAGTCTTCGCGACACGGTCATGCGAATCCTGAGCGAGTGGACGCTCGCGGATCCGAATCCCGCCCACTACCGCGCTGTGCTCGAGGAGGCGTCGCGCAGCGCGGCGCCCTCGATCGGCGAGTCGGTCCCCGACCTCGCCCCGGATTGCGAGCCCGAGCGCATTGTGCAGATGGCGCTGGAGATCGGCGCCGTGGGCGCGACGCTCTGGCGCGCAGTGGAGCGGCTCGAGCGAGGCGGTCGTGCGGGCCTCGTGCTCGATCTCGTGGACAACGCGCCCGATCAGACGGCCGCGGCCGCCGTCGTCCACCACATGGCCAGGCACGATGGGCTGCGCCGCCTGCTCACCGCGGACAAGATCGACTTCGCGACGGCGGAGCGGATCGTCGAACGCGCGGGCGTGAAGGCCATCCCGGCGATTCTCGGAGTGGCAACGTCGGTCGCCGACGCGCGCTCGCGCGAGCACGTCTACGATCTCGTCGCGGCGCTGGGTGATGCGGCGCCGCCGCTCGTGGCCAAGCGGCTGTCCGAGCTGGATCGTCGCAGCGGCGGCGCCGTGGTGCAGCGGGATCTCATCGCGTTGCTCGGCCGCCTGGTGCCGAGCGGCGTTCTTCCGCAGGGCGTCGATCTCCTCCGCTATCTCACCGCGCAGGACGCGCAGGTGCGGCGCGAGGCGATCAAGCTGCTGCTCAGAGCCGGCGGGCCGGGGCGCGACGAAGCGCTGGCCGCATCGGTCGACGACGGCGATGGGCGCATCACCTACCTTGGGCTCACGGCGGCGTGTGAGCGATGCCCGCCTCACGTCGCCGCGCTCATCCGCGCGCGCCTCGACCGCGGGGATCTGGCGCCATCGCTCCGCGCGCTCGGCACTCGCGCGGCCGCGACAGTGCGCACGGCGGACACGCTGGCCTGGCTCGTGTCGCGCGTGGTGAAGTCGTCACGTCTGTTCGGACGGCTATCGTTGCTACCGGCGACCCCGGAGACGGTGGAGGCCGTGACGGCGATCGTCGCCGGATGGCGGAACGATCCCGCGGCGGCGCGCGTGGTGGCGCTGGCGACGAAGAGCCGCGACGCCCAGTACCGAGCCGCGGCGCGCGGGCAGGCGAACGCGGCGACGAGCGCCGCATGAGCGATCCCATTCGGTTCCTCACGTCGTTCGTGCAATCGCTGTCGACGATGGCGTTGTACGCGGAGAAGCATCCGGCGCGGGAGCGCGCTGTCGATCGTTCGTTCGACGTGCTGCGCGAGCTGCAGCTCGTGGACGCGCGCCCGCAGTTCACCTTTCTCGGCGAGGAGGTCATCTACGGGCAGTTTTCGCTGCGCGAGTTGCGTGATTGGGAGTGGGCGGCGCGGCTCGGCAACGCGGGCGTGCAGCGGCTGGAGTTCGAGCCGGAAGTCACGCGCGACGATTACGTGGAGTTCCTGGAGGAGGTGCTGGCACGGCTCGCCCTGACGGCGATCGACACGTCAGAGTTGCGGACGACGCGGAGGACGACGATCAAGTTCGGGCCGATCGGCGTGCGGGGTGAAGCGCGCGAGGTGCGGGCGTCCGCGGGGGCGTTCGACGCGCTGGCGACGATCGTCACCCTGCACGAGGAGGCGGCCGCGATCGAGTGGATGCACGAGGAGGTTGGCGAGCGCGGGAGGCTGCCGCTCGCCGAGGCCGAGACGGTGGTGCGGTCGCTGTCGCTGGCAATGCACACCGAGAGCGAGATGCTGCTGCCGCTGCTCGAGATGCGGCAGTTCGACGAGTACACGACGACGCACTCGCTCAACGTGGCGGTGCTGACGATGGCGCTCGCCGAGTCACTCGAGCTGTCGGCGCGCGAGGTGCGCGCCTTCGGCGTGGCCGGACTGCTGCACGACCTCGGCAAGGTGCGAGTGCCATTAGAGATATTGAACAAGCCGGGCAAGCTCAGCGACGAAGAGCGTTGCGTGATGCAGCGCCACACCGTCGACGGCGCACGCATCATCATCACGAGCGACCACGCGTTGGATCTGGCCGCGGCGGTGGCGTACGAGCACCACATCATGCTCGACGGCTCTGGGTACCCGGGCTGCCACTATCACCGCGACTGCCACCAGGGGAGCATGCTGGTCCACGTATGCGACGTCTACGACGCGCTGCGCACTAACCGTCCCTACCGGGACGCGTGGGAGGCCGACCGGGTGCTGGATTTCGTCGAGAAGCGCGCCGGCGTCGATTTCGAGCCCGCGATCGCCGCAACCTTCGTGGGGATGATGCGTCGGCTGGAGCACCGAGTGCAGCGAGGGCCAAGGGTCTAGGCCCGCGTTCGTCGGCGCGGGCCCGCCGACGCCCGACTATACATTGGCCAAAGGATATGTCCGTGACGAACAAGGCGAGCCGCGCCAGGGCTCGCCGTCTTCGCTTTTCACCTGTTGGATGGTACCACATGCCCAAGGCGGGACTCGAACCCGCAAGGCCCGAAGGCCGGGGGATTTTGAGTCCATTCCCAGGGTAGAAACAACGTACAGCAGCAGACGACACGAGGCCATATCGCAGGGACTTAACGATACGGCCTCTTGTTCGTTGTGGTGTGCCCTGTCCTGCTGTTCGGGCACAATACAGTCACAGAGAACGCGGACGCGACATCCCCTGCATTGGCGCTCGGCGCCCGGAACCCCGAGCCGCCTATGGTTCCGGTTTCGATACGCGACCTACCAGAGGAGTGCATGTGAAATCCCACGCTCCTGGGTAGCGCTTTTCGACCGTCAGCTCGATGGGAATAGACATCTCGCGCGCAGAATCCTC